>NZ_JAEQDE010000066.1:0-31721 GCF_020737865.1 Microcoleus sp. PH2017_35_SFW_U_B | reverse complement strand
CAGCCGAGGCGGGTTAATCCGCTCGAAGTGAAAGCGAAAGGGGAGGGACTTGAAGCCTCCCATGTCATGTAATAGATGACTATACTTTTACCAGCTATTCTAGTCGGAGTTGCTCGATCTTTGCCCCCTTGTCGCTCGGCCCAGCCTGCGTTGGTTGCACAGGCACAAGCTCCACTCCCAAAGCCAGCCGCACCACTTATATAATTATTTTTTATCACTTCCCAAAGGGAATCTTTTTATTAATTGCCACAACTACAGGATTTCTTCCCAATTATTCATCCTTCCGGCCGAAGCCAAAAGACCTTTACTAGCAGTAATTAATTTTATGTTTGCTATATATAAATATTCGCTCTTTCCTATTGAGAGCGGCGAAAACTCTTGTTCTGCAAGACTCTTGGTCTGGGGAACCCAAAAATTACACATCAAATCTGAGGAAACTGCCTCGTTGTAACAGTTTACTAAATTTTGACAATAAAAAGAAGATTTAATGGTAAGCTTTCTTGCTGAGAAAGCTTATTTTGGCTGCTGTTTTATGGCAAAAAAAATGGAACGATTTCCGGATTTAAGAAGTCTAATAAAGCAAATGAAGTCTAAGAACTTCAACATGACAAAATAGAAAATATGAATAAAATTTTTACTTGCTGGCGATCGACCAAAATTCCACTCCTAAGTTTGTCCTTAGCTGTGCTGGCCTGTCTTCCAGCCTTTCGCCCTACGATCGCCAGTCCGCTGTCTCCATCCCCCAAACAGCAGTCAAACCCTACTAAAATTATCTCGGTCGATCGACCGCCAGCACCACCAACCGGCTCAAAGTCTCCAAAATTTCCGGTAATAGCGGCAGCCAATCCATCCCCAACCAAGACAATCAACGCTCAGGGAACAGCGACAGGCCGATCGCTCGAAATTCAAGAAATTCGCGGTACAGTCACCTTTAAAGGGCGGCCCGCCGTCGTCGGCGATCGGCTCCTCGCCCCCGGAGACGAAATCATCACCGACCCCGATTCCACAGCCCGCTTAGCGATCGACAACAACACCGGCATCGTTGAAGTTGCCGAAAAAACCGCAGTTAGAATATCCGATTTGTCAAGCACTTCAGGCGAAAACGACACAGCTATTTTTGTCAGCAGGGGACGAGTGAGATTGTCGATCGGCAAAACTGCTGCGCCCACAGCCGCAGCTCAAACCTCAGCAATTATCCTACCCAAGCAAATTGCCGCCTTAAATACATTCAGCCCAATTGCCGAAACCAATCAAATAGCCCAACAAAAAAAATCTCCCAGAACCGCCCCAGTCAGGGTTGAAACCCCCGAAGGCGTTGCCGGAGTCAGGGGTACATCCTTTGGCGTCAGCGTCGGCCCAGACGGCAAAACCGGAGTCGAAACCATTGAAGGTTCAGTCGGAGTATCTGGCAAAAACGACTCCGAAGTAGTTGTCAACGGCGGTAACGCCACGGAAATTTTCCCTCAAACTCCCCCCGCACCGCCATCAGCCAGCCCTCGCTTAGCCGATCTCAAAGTCCGCAGTTTGTCGAGACTCGGTGGGAATATCTATCGCCTCAGCGGTCAAATTAACCCGATCGACATAATTTATGTCAACAACCAAGCCATTAAGATCGATCGAGAAGGTAAATTCAAAATCCAAGGAATTTTACCGGCCAGCCGCCGCCTCAAAATTGTAGTGAGAGGATCGTCCGTCAGAGAAAAGCATTACAACCTCGCAGTTCCCTAAACAACTGATCTAGATCGGACGGCGGTTTCAAGCGCCCGGTATTATCATCTGAAATATCGGTCTGGTTTCAACCCGCGGAGGCGGGTTTTGTTTGTCTAGACGCGGTTTCAACCGCCCGGTATTATCCGAACATCAGCATCGAATGTCAATTATTGCGTCAAATTAATTGAATGAAGTTCAAACAATTGATCGAGCATCTGAAACACAATCAACTGATTGGCATCCGGCAATATCTCATCACAAATCCTCCCTGGCTGACAGGCGCCGTAGCAGGAATAATGTCTGTCGCCATGCTGCAATTGGGAATGTGGAAACCCCTTGAATATTTGGGATACAAAACCCTATTTCAAATTCGAGAATCGGGAGTTTTGCCAAATCCGGGTTGGGATGAGAGAATTGCGGTAATTGCGATCGAACCCCAAAGCTTGCAGGAATACGGTCAATTTCCGTGGTCGCGCAATCGCTACGCCGCCCTGCTGTCAGCTTTAAAAAAATTTCCCCCCACAGCAGTTGGTTTCGACATTCTTTTCCTCGATCCGAGTCCGAAAGATGAAATGTTAGCCGCTGCGATCGCCACAAATGGCAAAGTTGTACTCCCAAGAACCACCCAAGAACAACCAGTAGCATCTTTAAAAGCAGCCGCCGCAGGTGTCGGACATATAATGCACGAACCGAACAGCGACGGCGTTAGCCGCGATTCAAAAATATTTCTCGACTCCATTCCTAACTTCGGTTTAGTAATGACTCAGAGGTACAACGCTGCTAACCCGCAAAATCCTGTATTGCTGCCGCAGCCACAAAATATGCAGGAACAAACAGTCTGGGTTAACTGGCCCGGGAAAACAGAAAATCTACGTACCTATGCTTTTGTGGATGTTGTAGAAGGTAGAATTCCTGAAAATGCTTTAGCTGATAAATTAGTCTTAGTCGGTCTAGTCGCTACGGGTTTTGACCAGATATCTACACCTCTGAACAAGACTACTGCTGGGGTTTATTTATATGCAGCTTTAGTTGACAATTTGCTCAATCAGCGATTGCTAAAGCGACTGCCCGCAGCGCTAGAAATTTTGTTATTGTTGGGGATTGGCCCCCTTACTACTTCGGTGCTGTGCAACCGAGGTGTTAAAGCAAGAATTGCGATCGCCCTTGGTTTACCTGTAATTTGGGTTACGGCTGCTGCTGTATTATTTGGCTACTATTTTTGGTGGCTTCCCGTTGCCGCACCCATCGGCACCCTCATTTTATCTGGTACTGCTTTACAAGTGCGGGAACAGTACGAAAAACAGCAGTTAATGAGGTTATTTGAAAAACACGTCGCCCCCGAAACTGCTCAGCTTATTTGGGAACGCAAAGCAGAGATATTTGAACAGGGAGAACTCGAACCTCAAGAACTTACAGCAACTGTGCTGTTTATGGATATTCGCAGTTTTACTTCAATTTCCGAAAAAATGCGGCCGCGGGATTTGCTCACCTGGCTGAACCATTATTTGGAAGCGATGACCGACTGTATTATGGATCACGGCGGCGTTGTCGATAAATACATTGGTGATGCAATTATGGCAGTTTTTGGTGTACCTTTTTGCCACACAGAATATCCCGAAATTCAACAAGATGCTTTAAATGCCGTAGCAGCTTGCATCGCCATGCACGAAAAGCTGCACAAAATCAACGAGCAGCTTAGAATTGACCGCAAACCTTTAATTAAGTTTGGCATTGGTTTGCATACCGGACAGTTAGTTGCCGGCAGCGTCGGCGGTTCCCGGCGTTTGAATTATTCTGTAATCGGCGATGCTGTCAACGTTGCGGCTAGATTGGAGGCGATGAATAAGGAAATTATTTCTGACAGTCCTTTTAATTTGTTGGTGACGGGGAGAACTTTTGCTTACGTGCGCGATCGCTACGAAGGGCAAAAAGTAGGAGCGATTCAATTGCGCGGCAAAAAAGAAGAAACTGTGGTTTATGCTATTTTGGGTGAAAAGCAGTAGTCAGTAGTCAGTTGACAGTTGACAGTTGACAGTTGTTATTGGTTATTGGTTATTGGTTATTGGTTATTGGTTATTGGTAGTTGGTTATTGGTAGTTGGTTATTGGTAGTTGGTTATTGGTAGCCACTAACAAATAACATCGGACAAATAACAAATAACAAATAACAATGTCCTGCGCGGGCCTTCTTCCCAATTCCCAATTCCCAATTCCCAATTCCCAATTACCAATTACCAATTACCCAATCTAATCAAATATACTCAGCCGCAAAGATTTAGCTATTTGTTCCAACAGAAACAAACCGCCGACAGAATTTCCCTCTTTATTCAAAGGCGGACTGTAGGAGGCGATCGCCCCTTCGCCCGGAATAACCGACAACAAAGCCCCGCTAACACCCGACTTAGCGGGAATTCCCACCCGCAGCGCAAAGCGGGCCGATGCTTCATACAAACCGCAAGTAGCCATCAGCGCTTTCACAGTGCGACAGTTTTCCGCGATCGCTTCACCACCATTTACCAACACCATTCCCAGCTTCGCCAAATCCTCTACACTTCCAGACAAACAGCAAACGCGATTGTAGGTTTCTAACGCAATTTCCGAGTTTTGTAGATAACCAGATTCTACCATTGCTAAGGCAAGATCCCAATTTTTTTGATTCGGCATAGCATTCACTGAATCGAGCATTAACTCGTCAACAAATAGCTGACTTTTTGCCTGTTGGTTCAGCCAAGTTCGCAGGTTTTGACAGCGTTCAACCGCATTTTCACCGGGAATCAAAGACGCTAGAGCGATCGCCCCGCTATTAATCATCGGATTTCTCGGCTTCCCTTTATCCCTTTCGAGTTGAGTCAGAGAATTGAAAGGAAGTTCCGAAGGCTCGCAGCCCACGCAGTCAAAAACTGCTTTTTCACCCAATTCGCACAGCAAGTAAAGCAAGACGAAAGGTTTGACTGCGCTCATCAGCGGGAATGTGGTAGCAGCGCTACCCCAGCTCAAAATTTGACCGTCAATTGCCCGAATTTGCACGGCAAACCATTGTCTGTCGGCTTGGGCAAGGAGAGGTACGTATGCGGGGATTTTACCGGATTTACTGCGATTAATTGCCTCTATTGCCCAAGCTGCCAGTTGTTCTGGTTCCAGGGAAGATAGTTTGCTGGTGGGTGTTTTCACTTTCGGTTATTTAAATATTTACGATCGCCCTTGTGAACCAGAAACCCTGTTTTTAAAGCACATTGCGACACTTGAGCTCCGGGAAAAACCCGGTTTGTGAGGTGAGAGCAAGTGCGATCGCTCTATCGCAATAAAATTGGTTCGTAGTGCGGACTTCAGTCCGCAGGCGCTAACTTTGATTGTTATGGTAATTGACCGGACATAATATGAGAGCAAGTGCGATCGGCTTTCAGGCTGCGATCGTTACCGCCTGCGGGCAGCTAATCAATATTATTGACAAAATTTTCCTAAAAATCTGTACTTTGCATAAAAACCTCCCTTTCACCCAGATAGATAGGTAGCAGCATCAAGGCAGCGCTGCTACCCAAAATCAACAAGGACTAGCTTGAAATGCCTTCAACTTCTTATTTTTAATCCCCAATCAGGGGCGGGGTGCATATTTAATTTAATTTTTTCAGAGTTCGCGCAATCCTTTCCGGAAAACCCCCGAACCTCTGAGAATCTACTATCCAATCGGATCTACTCAAACCCAGGATAAAAAAAATGGCAGACGAACCGAAAACAGATGCAGCAGAAGCACCAAAACCCGCTCCGATGATTTTTAAGGGTGTCTGCAAGGACGGAGTTCTCAAAGGCAAAGAAATTGAAGGCAAATTAGATATCAAAGTAAACGTTGAATCAGTCACAACGCCAGCACCAACTCCAACAAAATCTAAGTGGGAGGAGCCTATATTTTGGGCGGTGTTTTTATTAACTGCCAACTTTGCCGTCGGCGATCCCGCCGGAATGAGAAAATACAGCCCCCCACAAAGGTCTCATTCTCAGGAAATGTTAAACCAATCTGGGGAGCAGTCGGTGTTGCCTCAAAAAAACACCACCAACTTGCCGCTTTAGGCTCTGGGAGCCTGCCAGCCGCGCAAATAGTAATAAACAGACCCGAAATATTCATCGAATACTCGTGTCGTAGTTACCAAAGCTTCTGCACTGGGCAGGAAATCTGCCGCGTCTAAGCGCAGTTTGGAATGCCCTCCTGACACTGGCTGGTAAGTGTAGAAGTCCGTAGCTCTAGGAATCACCTGGATTCCCATATTCGCAAAAGCGAGGCTGGCACGTCGCATCTGAATTGCAGATGTTACCAGGATTACTTTGCGCCCGACGCCGCGGCTGTCGAGGATTTTTCTCACTTCCTCGGCGCTGGTGCGTATGTTCCTGCCATTATCGTCGAGAACGATATTGTTGCGCGGCACGCCCATGTTGCTTGCCAGCAAAGTTTGGATATCTTTAGCTTCGCCAGTATCATTCTGTAAATTTGCTCTGGGCCCAGCACTAACAATCACCAAAGGTGCTAGTTCTTTTTTGTACAAAACAGCAGCATAGGGCAAGCGATTGCCTGTGTCTGTCAGTTGAATTGCTTCTCGGTTAGCGTTGTGACTGTTAGTCGTTCCCTTGCCCAGCAGGACGATCGCCGCTGCTGTTTCATCGCAGCAAACTGTGCGGGCTGCGGCATCTCGTTCTGCTTGATCTGCGAACCAATAAGCCACCACTGGCATACTCGACAGAATCAAAACCAGCAGCGCAGCCAGGATCATTCTCGGCGCCGGGTTGCGGATGCCCCCGTTCGTGATCAGCGCCGATGCAATCACCAACAGTGAGATCGCAAAACCTAGCGGCTTAAAGAAGAAAGCTATTAAGCCGAAAATCGCCGCTCCGACTGGCGTGTCTGGGGCAAAAAAAGCGAGGAACAAAAGGCTGATCAGCAGCAAAACGCGCAGCCGATCTATTAAAGGATTGTCTTTGCCTCCTGATTGATCCCACCACGATTTGATCAGTGAGAAGAGGAGGAATAGAAATAGAATGCGAGCGAATAGTTCAGGCATCTTGCAATATTCTGTGTCTTCATAAATTAGTACGGAAGTGTGGAACGAGCGCTAATTTAGCTGCGGGAGCAAATACGGGCATCGGTTGAGTTGGGTTGTTAACTTTGGCCGATCGCACAGTTCGATCGCATTTCTGAGAAATGCTCTATTCCGGTCAGCTATCAACTATTGGTTGCACGCAAGGAGATCCCGCTACTTCCAGTCAGTCGATTTTAAATTTTAAATTTTAGATTTTAGATTGACTCCACAGATGAATCTAGGAGCTTGCACTTTGGTCTAAAATTTTAGGCTCTCCACACTCATAGCGTTGGGGGGTTGTACCCGTTTTGGGGCGGGTCACAGATTGCTGACAGATAATTGGTAATCGATAGTTGGTTAATGGTCGATCGGTAATTGATAATGGATGGAGCCGGCGGCAGGTGAAATTGACTTGGCAATTCAAGCCTGATTTGTGCTGCTGCTATTTTTCCCATTACCTGTTACCCGTTCACCAATCCCAATTTATCGGCGTTTCAGTTGATTCCGAATTGCCTGCGTTACCGTTTGAATTACTTTAACACGAGCATAATACTTGTTATCGGCCGCAATTATAGTCCAGGGAGCTGACGGGGTGCTGGTGCGCTGAACCATTTGATTCACCGCCACTTCATAATAATTCCACTTTTGGCGATTCCGCCAATCTTCAGGAGTGAGTTTGTATTGTTTAAATGGATTTTTTTCTCGCTCTGTAAACCGCTTTAGTTGCTCGTCTGGACTGATGTGCAGCCAGAATTTAACTACGACACAACCGAAACTGGTGAGTTGCTCCTCAAATTCGTTAATTTCCTGGTAAGCTCGGCGCCATTCGGGTTCGGTGGCAAATCCTTCCACTCGTTCGACCAGCACTCTACCATACCAACTGCGATCGCAAATGCTGATTTTACCAGCAGTCGGCAACCGCCGCCAGAACCGCCAGAGGTAGTGGTGAGATTTTTCTTCATCCGTGGGGGCAGCAAACGGATTAACGGTGTAACTGCGGGGGTCTAGGATGTCCGTCAAGCGTTTGATCGCGCCTCCTTTACCGGCGGCGTCCCAACCTTCAAACAGCACTAAGACAGGGATTTCATCTTCGTCGATGCTTTGTTGCAGTTTGCCAAAACTGGTTTGTGCTGCGCGAAGTTCCTGTTTGTATTCGTCTGGCGACAGCGATTGAGTCAAATCTACTTGGGCGAGCAAGTTGGGTTCGGTGGGTGACAAGCTTTCTTGAGGTGGCAATTTCAGTGGTGCAGATTGCGTCGGGAGTCTCTCTAGGGCTTCTGTAATTGTCGCTGCCATTTGCGTTAAAACTTTGACTCTCGCCCAGCGCTGACAGTCCCCTTCTACTAGCGTCCAAGGTGCCGGGCCCGTGCCGGTTTGAGTTACCATTTCTTCGGCCAAAGTTGTGTATTCTTGGTATTTTTTGGCTTGTTTCCAATCTTCGGGCCGCACTCGCCAAGCTTGTAAGCTGTCGTCTTCTAGTTTTTTGAGCCTGTGCTTGAGTTCTTTTTTGCTCAGGTGAATCCAAAATTTGGCGATCGCCGCGCCGTCATCTACCATCTGCCGCTCGAAGGCGTTGATTTGCCTGATGACTGTCGGTACTTCGGCGTCAGAAACTCTCTGGAACAATCGGTCTTCTAAAACATGAGTGTACCAACTGTGGTAGAAAAAACCAATCCGCCCTCGCGCCGGCAGTTTCTCCCAAAACCGCCACAGGAAAGGATAGCCCATTTCTGCCTCTGACGGCGGCCAAATCGGGTGGACGGCAAACCCCCGCGGATCCATGTACCCCACCATTTTTTTGACCAGGGCGCCTTTGCCGGCGGCCGCCCAGCCTTCGAGTACGATGATTGCAGGCAGTTTTTTTTCCCAGCAGGTCTGTTGGAGCGATCGCAACTGCTGCATTAAAACTTCGATTTTGGCATCATAGGTTTCTTTGTCCAAGGAAATATCTAAATCGAGGTTGTCGAGCATATTGACCTCATGCAAATCTGAGACAGCAGTTTAACGTTAGTTTAACGTTAGGATAAAATTAAATCTTCAAGTGCCGCAAAAAGTTATAAAAAATACACTTATGCTCGGTTAAAAGTGCAATGCTTATATCGCCCAATCCGGGAGACAGTTAATAGAAACAAAACTCCCCTTGCCTCAAACTTGCCAAAAAAAACCTGAGCGGTTATAGTTGAATAAGGCAACTTTTTAATAAGTTCAAATTCTCCCCTCCCCCGATCGGGCGAGCAAACAGGAGGAGCAACAAATCCCTGCAACAGGATTTATTGTAAAACAGAGTACAAGTAAAAATCAACTACCCGGTGGGGGTGAAAACTTCTTTACTTAGCTGTATCAAATTTATTTAAATAATAGTTGATCGAGCATCAGCCTCGATAACTTCCAGCGCGCTGCTTGCGAACGTTGGGCGTTTCTCGGATCGGCAACTCAAATACAAAACTAGCCCAAAAGGGCAAACCAATTTTTATGATTGCGCCATGAGATAAAACCTGAAAGCCTGGGTGATATAAACAGGTTTCTGAGTTTTATCAACACCATTCTCAACAACTAAAAGCTGTGGAACAGGCATATTACCTGTTACCGACATTTGTGCAAAATGTCCATTTGTGGAACAGGCATCTTGGCTGTTACCGACATTTGTGCAAAATGTCCAAATTACTGTACTCATTTGCCAATACCCACTAACAGGAACAGTCCGAATTTACGGATTGCAAAGTTTTCTATGAATATCTTGACAACACGCTCCTACAAAGGTGAAAGTGACTGGTGCGCGATCGCCAATTTAATCGATGCTTGCGAAGCAGTCGATGGAGTCGGCGAAGAAGTATCCGCCAGCGAAGTAAAGCTTGTACTCGACGCCCCCACACTCGACAAAGCCCGCGACGTACAGTTGTGGGAAGACGGAAACTACAGACTAATTGGTTTAGCACTCCTAGATATGCCCGATTCCCAGGATGAAATAGACGGCTGTCTCTGGTTTTACGTGCATCCAAAGGCGCGCGGCCAAGATTTGGAAAAAGATATCATTAAATGGGGCGAAAAGCGCCTGGGCGAAGTCTCGAAACAACGGAATTTGCCCGCGAAATTGCGTACCTACAGTCGGGAAGATGAAAGCGACGAGATGCGGCTGTTAGAGAAAGAGGGCTTTGAAGTCGATCGCTATTTTCTCACAATGACGCGATCGCTCGCCGAACCAATTCCCGCACCCGAATTTCCCGCAGATTTTGCCCTGACGCACGTATCCGGGGAAAAAGACATCCAACCCTGGGTAGAAATGTTCAACCAGTCATTTATCGATCACTGGAACCACCACGATTTAACAGCCGAAACCGTGCGATACTGGATGCAAGACGAGAATTATCAGCCGGAATTAGACTTAATTGCTGTTTCGGGCGATCGTAAATTTGCAGCATTTTGCGACTGTCAAATCAAACCCCAAAAAAACCCCCGCAGCGACGCAAAAGACGGTTGGATTGAACTATTGGGTACGCGGCGGGACTTTCGCAAAATGGGCTTAGGAAAAGCGATGCTGCTAGCTGGTTTGCACACCTTAAAAGCGGCGGGTGCAAATACAGCTAAACTCAGCGTCGATGCCGACAGTTTGACAGGTGCAACAAAGCTTTACCAATCAGTCGGTTTCCGCCCGATGGAAACTTGGCTGTCGTGGGCTAAACCAGTTTAAAACAAGGTTGGTAGTGAACGCTAGATACCCGAGTTCTTAAAGTAAACCCACCCCACCCAACATGAATTGAAAAGTGTTTTTAATGCTGTAGGGGCGGGTTAACCAACCATAATCGCCACCCAACAAACAATCTCAAAAACCCGCCCCACCCAACAAACAATATCAATGTACATTCAGATTTATGGTGGGATGGGGCGGGTTTTTATATATTGTTGGTCATCGTTATATATGGTTGGTGAACCCGCCGCTACAGCTTAATTTTTACCGTTACCATTCCCATTCCCACCAGTCGTAAGCAAAACCCGCTTAGCCAAAGGTTCCGGTACTTCTTGTAATCGATCGAACTCCCAGTTAAAAAATCCGACTCCCATCGTCTGCGATCGCAATTCTACGATCAAATTCTGCATTTCGGCGATCGGCAAATAAGCCGAAACAGCATCCCATCCCTTCCAGTCTGCTTTACCCTCATAGCCGAGAATTTGACCGCGATGTCCGCTGACCAACTGCAACACCTTTGATGTACACTCGTTGGGAGCGCAAATTTCAACTTTGGCGATCGGCTCCAGCAAAGTTGATTCGCACTTCTCCATCCCCGACTGCATCGCCAACCGCGCCGCCTGCTTAAAAGCTTGTTCCGAACTATCAACAGAATGATAGGAACCGTTAGTCAGAGTCACTGATACATCTACCACGGGAAAACCCAACGGGCCGCGATCCAAATATTCGCGCACTCCCACTTCAACGCCGGGAATATACTGTTTTGGAACGACTCCGCCGACTATTTTGTCAGTGAAATTGAAACCTTCTCCGCGAGGCTGCGGTGCGATATCGAGGTACACGTCGCCAAACTGTCCGTGTCCGCCGCTTTGGTGTTTGTAGCGCCCGTGAATGGATGATGCGGGTTTGCGGATGGTTTCTTTGTACGGTACTTGCGGTAAGTGAGTTACCATCGGCAAATTGTACTTGCGGCGCAACCTATCTAAGGCTACTTTCAGATGAATTTCGCCTTGACCCCAAAGTATAACTTCGTGAGTATCTCCGTGCTGTTCCCAAACTAAAGATGGGTCTTCTTCTAATAGTTTAGCTAAGGCAGAACTCAACTTAACTTCATCGTTGCGCTTTTCGGGGACGATCGCCAGTGCGTACACAGGCGAGATGATTTCAGCTTTTGGCAAGAATTCGTCAGAACCCAGCACATCGCCTGTTCTCAAGCCTTCCAGCCTGCCCACAGCCACAATTTCCCCGGCACTGACGGACTGCAAACTTTGCGTTTGCTGGCCGGTCAATCGGTACAAACCGTTAACTCGAACCCCGCTCAAAACTGCTCCATCTGCGAGCGTTCCCCGCCAGATTCTCACTAACGATAACTTACCTCCTTGAGGCGTGTAATAGGTTTTGAGAATTTGACCGAGAACCTTGTTTTCACTTTGTATAAAACCGCGTCGCTCTGCTGTAGTTTCCGGTGTCGGCGCTTCTCTGAGTAAAGCTTCCAACAGAGGCCGCACGCCGAAATCTTGTTCGGCGATACCGATGAATACGGGCACTATTAAATCCGCGCCTAATTCCATCTTGAAATCGCGGGTAATCTCTTCAGCATCGGGATTGATTTCTTCCAGCAATTCTTCGAGTAAACGATCGTCAAAATTGGCTAATTCTTCGAGCATTTCCTGTCGCGCGGCGCTTTCTTGTGCTTTGAGGTGTTCGGGAAGCGGGACGGGATCTGCGGGTGCGCCGGAGTGATAGTGGTAAGCTTGTTCGGTTACTAAGTCGATAAAACCGATGATTTGTTCGTTTTTGCCGATCGGGTATTGGTGAGGTACAATTGGTCTGCTGGAAACGGATTTGAGCGCGTTGAGTACGTCGGTGAAGTTGCTACCGCAGGTGGTTTCGTCTGTGCAAGCGCGATCGATCTTATTGATGAAAACTAGGTGGGGAATTTCCCAATCGTCGAGGAATTTGAACAGCGGGGCGAGGGTTAAAGTGCGATCGGCAACCGGTTCGCAAACAATCACGGCTGCATCGACACCGATAAGTGCATTGTAAGTTTCTTGGACAAATTCGATCGAGCCGGGACAGTCAAGAAATGTGAAGCGGACGTTTTCGTATTCGGTGCTCGCGGCGTTTACTTCTACGCTCATTTTGCGATCGCGCGGTTCGGGCGAACTGTCACCTACCGTATTACCATCCTTAGCATTACCCTTGCGAGTAATCGTCCCTGTCACCGACAGCAAACTTTCGAGAAGTGCGGTTTTACCGCTTAAATAAGGGCCAACAATTGCAACGTTTCGCGTGGCCCTAATGACATTTTCGTTCATATAGCCTCCTACACAAAGTGAAGGGGAAGGGGAAGGAGAAGATGATATTCAGGAAAAAAACTTGTGTTTGCCAGTTTCTCCGATCTCTTCCCTGGTGAATCTGAAAACTTTTATTTTGCGATCGTTCTTAGTTTAAACTTAAATAGATCCCGGCAATCGTTAATTCCTATGAACTATTAAGTAGTTTTGTAAATCAATTTGTGAAAATGCTAATCCCAGAAACCGGGTTTCTTCCTAGATTTTTCTTACTCAACCGAAAATATTCATAGAAACCCGGTTTCTCTGCTAATCCCAGAAACCGGGTTTCTTCCTAAATTTTTCGTACTCAACCAAAAATATTCATAGAAACCCGGTTTCTCGCCACGCAGCGAGAGAAATTAGTTGTAGGGTGTGTCGCGAAAATCCCTAAATGTGACAAACAATCTCCTAGCGACGCACCTTTCTTGGTTCACAATCCGTGCGCCAACAAACCCAACATTTTTTTGATTTGTTTTTTGAGCCTTAGGAATGAAAATTTAATAACTTACACTTTGATGATTGTTGTGGGATGGGCGTCCCGCCCGTCCTTTCTGCACGGGCTCTCCCGCCCATCCCACAAATTTGCTTAAGTTATTTAATTTCTATTCCTTATATATAAGGTGCGTCGCTCTTAAATTGTCGCTCTTTGTTGAGAGATTTTTGATGTATCCACACCCTACAAATACTCACGAGTAACCAGAAATCGGCTTTTTTAGGACAATACTTCGGTATCACCATCACAAACATATTCGGTTTCTCGCCACCCGTGCGTAAATTCGATCGGCATGACACACAGGCTTTCCACAATAGCGCCCATCTTTGCTAAAATTTTAACAAGTAAAGCATTCAGAAGCAATAATTATGACTGCTATCCAAGAGCAAGCTATTAAAACAGAACCCTTTGACGATTTAATCGCTGATTTCAATAAAATCCGAAGTCTCTACACGGTAGAAGAACCTCTTGAAGCTTTTAAGTTAATTATTGAGCAGGAAGTAATGCTAAGTGTGATTTTAGAAGCTCATTCTCAAGTTAGAGAACTATTCCCTAGCGAAAGATTAGCCTTGGAAGTGAAAACCGATCCAGAAATTGCCAATTGGCGATCGCTCTGGATTACGATCTACACTAAACTAGAAGTTGATGAAGCTTTTGAAAAATTGATGATTCTTGATGATACTTGGTGGCTGGATAAGATAACTACTGTTACTAATAGTAAATTGCATATTAGTTTGGGATTTGAGTCAAATGAGATTTGATTGGTCTGAATATTTGAATTTAGCCCAAGAATTGGCGACAATCTCTGGCGATTCTGACAATAATGAGGCAAAATTGCGATCGGCAATAAGTCGATCATACTATGCAGTATTCTGCTTAGCTAGAAATTACTTGCGCGATGTTGAACAAGACTCTAGGCTTTCTCGCAAAAATTCTGATATTAACGAACATCAATATGTGGCTGAAGAATTTATTTTTCATAAATCTAAAGCTAAAAAAATGATAAAAATAGGGGAGAACTTAAGCAGATTAAGGCTGTTCAGGAATAAGGCAGATTATGCGGATACGGTATTTACATTATCAAGCGATGTTAAAATCGCTTTGAAAATAGCTCAAAATATTATGACATCTCTGAGTGAATTAAATCGTGAAAATTGAGCGATAATAGTAGGGGCGGGTTCACCCACCATATATGAAACCCACAAATAATCTCATAAACCCGCCCCATCCCCGCGATTATTTACATCAACATTTTACAAATAAATTTATGGTACATTTTTATTGTTGGTGGGGGAGGGCGGGTTTATGAAATTGTTGATTTTTATCGTAAATTGTTGGTGAACCCGCCCCTACAAATTCGTCTGGAAACGATTAATCTAATTAATGTCTCAGCAGCCGCAAACCACTCAATGTCACTAAAACTGTAGACCCTTCATGACCGATGACGCCGATCGGCATTGTGATATTTCCGAGAAAATTAGCAGCCAATAACAGTATAATGCAACTGAGTGCAAAAATAATGTTTTGCTTGACTACATTTTGAGCGCGCCGCCCCAAACTAATTGCTTTAGCTAGTTGTTCTAACTTGTCCGCCATTAATACGATGTCAGCAGTTTCTAAAGCCACATCGCTACCGGAAATCCCCATCGCAATTCCCACGGAAGCCTGGGCGAGGGCGGGGGCGTCGTTGATGCCGTCTCCTACCATTGCGACGGTTTGATACTGGGTTTGCAACTTTTTAATTAGGTGCACTTTGTCTTCTGGCAAAAGTTCGGCGTACACTTCATTGATGCCTAATTGGCGGGCGATATATTCAGCGGTTTGCTGGTTGTCGCCTGTCAGCATTATGATATGTTCTACGCCTAATTTTTGCAAGCGTTTTATCGTGGCTGCTGCTTCCGGGCGGACTGTATCTGCTACTGCAATGATACCTAAAAGTTCATCCTCCTTTGCCACCCAAACAACCGTTTTTCCTTCCCCTTGCAACTGATGACTTACTTCAGTTAACTCAGCAGTTGCTCCGACAAAACCGGCTTTACCAATAGTAATGGTTTGATTGTTAACTTTACCGACAATTCCTTGACCGATTTTTGCTTGTACGTCTGTAGCACTTGACAACGGTAACTGTTGCTGATTTGCGGCTTGGACAATTGCTTGGCCGATCGCGTGTTCGGAATGAGCTTCCAGAGCCGCAGCCAATTGCAGAACTTCTGTTTCAGTATATCCGGTTGCTGGTACAATTTGGATAACTTGCGGTTTTCCGGTGGTGAGGGTTCCAGTTTTGTCAAAGGCGATCGCCCGAACTTGACCTATTATCTCTAATTGCGCGCCACTTTTAAACAAAATCCCCTGTCTCGCGCCGTTAGCAATCCCCGACAGCAGCGCCGGCATAATCGAAGCCATCAGCGCACAGGGAGAAGCGACTACTAGGAAAATCAGCGCCCGATAGATGGTGTCTTCCCAATTCCAGCCCAAAACAAAGGGCGGCAAAGTTGCTAGCAGCAAGCCTAAACCGACAATTAATTTAGCATAACCGCGCTCGAACTTTTCGACAAACTGCTGAGAAGGCGGCGCTTCTGTTTGCGCTTGTTGCACCAGCCGAATCACTCGCTGAATCAAACTGCTTTCTGGACTTTTGTGCACTTCCAATTGTAACGCGCCGGCACCGTTAATCGTACCTGCATAAACTTCATCGCCGGCGGTTTTTTCCACGGGCATCGATTCGCCGGTAATTGAGGCTTGATTCAGGCTGCTGTAGCCTTCGATAATTATTGCATCTGTGGGGATGATTTCTCCGGGCTTGACTAAAATACGATCGCCAATTGCCAATTTGTCGATCGCAATTTCCCTTTCCCCATCGTACATTAGCACCCGCGCAGTATCCGCAGTCAAGCTCATCAAACTGCGAATACTCCGTTCAGTCCGCTGCATAGCATAACCTTCTAGCGCGCCGCTAATTGCAAAGATTAAAATTAAAACAGCACCATCCACAATTAAATGATATTCTCGCCGCCACAGCCCCAAACCGGCCGCGCCCAAAGCAGCCACAATCATCAACAAATCTACATCTAATTCATGTTCTTCAAACAGCGTAGTCAACCCTTCGCGGGTGCTGGAATAGCCGCCGATAACGTAAGCAGCGGGCAATATTAACACCGCTAAGCCCAGCCAACCGACTTGTAGGGCGATCGAACCCAAAATTACTAGAATTCCGCACAGGGCGGCAGTCACAGCATCGGGATGTTCTTCGGCGAGGCGCGAGAGGCGAGAAATGGGGAGGGAATTGGGAGTCATGGGATTTTAGATTTTGGATTTTAGATTTGGGATTGAAGAATTAAGCCCGTGGTTGAATCCAGCGGCTGGTTGTCAGGATGCGGAACTTTTATGTGTTTCCGCAGCCTCTACCGGGTGTCTCGAACAAAATTGCTTTCGGTTATGGGAGAAATTTGATTTGGTAGAATGACTCCTGCATCGTAAACCTTGACATTAGTGTCAATGTCAAGAGTAAAACTAAAATAAATTAAGCATCGGCGGTTCGGAGATGCGATGGTTCAACTCGCTACTCCGAAAGCCCGCCAGGGGTTGAAAACCCCTTTCTCAAAGCAAAAGTCGTCTCAAAGACGACTGAAGTTTGCTGAAAATGGCATCTAATTTTGCAGTCGGTTTTAACCGACTTCTGCTATGAGACGGGGAATTGATTCACTCCTAGGATTGGGGGTAAATGCGATAGTCAGATATACAATCCACTCTGAAAAGCTACCAACACACATCCGCGTGCATCCCCGTACATCCGCCCCTATCTGCGGTTAAAAAATCATAAAATCCCGTACAACAATATGCAGCAACAATATCTAACAATCAAACAACTTACAGACGCAGTAAAAGGCACAATTACGCCTCGGATGGTGCGGCACTATCACGCTTTGGGGCTGCTATCTCCGGCGGTGCGATCGACTTCTAACTACAGACTGTACACCCGCAGCGACGTGCAAAGACTCCAAAGAATCGTCGCACTCAAGCAGCAAGGCTTTCAACTGTCTCACATCCGCAAGCTGTTAGAAACTGACGCGGAGGCTTCCCCAGACGCGCTGATGGCGACTCTCCAACAGCAATATCTGTCGGTAATTCAGCAGATTGTGCGCCTACGAGAAACGGCTTCAGCCCTCGAAGGATTGCTGGGGCGGGATCTTTCGTGTCAAGCGGTGCAAGCGGGCGCACTGGCTCAATTGAGGCTGTTGGAGGCGGAAACTGAGGGTGGGTTGGGACAGTTGGAACAACTTTGGGAGGGTTGGGATGCGGGGGCGCACACTCACCCGGAGGCGTTTGGGGAGTCGTTGCAGCATTTGTTGCCGGATTTGAGCGATCGCTCGGAAATTGAGGTAGACTTGCTGTCAAAACTGGTGTTAGCATCCGGTGATTGTTCGCTGCTGCCGTTTGTGAAGTTGAGCGAAACGGCGATTAAATCGGCGCGGGAAGCTTTGAAAAATCGGTGTCAAATTGTGGCTGATGTGCCTCCTGTTTTTGCGGCTTTGGATGGCACAAGATTGGCGCATTTGGGAACAAGTATTACAACTTTAATTGATGACCCGCACATCAATGCTGCGGCGGAAGCGGAACAGGAATTCTGGCACGAGCGCGAGTGGTTTGAAAAGTTATTGAAATTGGAAAAAGGATGTATAATCGTAGTAGGATATGCGCCGTCTGTGCTGATGGCGGTTTGTGATGCGATCGCGAACGGGGAACTGCAACCGGCTTTGGTGATTGGAATGCCGATCGGCTTCAGTCATTCTCCGGTAGCGAAACGTCGGTTAGTGCGATCGGGCGTTCCTTATATTACGACGGTGGGGACTTTTGGCGGCGGATTGTTGGCGGCGGTTGCTTTGAATGCTTTGGTTGAGTCTTTGATTGAAAAGCCGAATTGTCACTGTCATCTTAAGTGAAAAGATGCAATTATCTGAAACTTTCCTGGACTCACCTGGCGCAAGATAAAAATGAATTATTAGGTACGTAGTTGCGCTTGGGCGCTCTTACTTATATATTGAAAGAGCGCCCAAGCGCAACAACATACCTTAAGCACACACCGTAGCTTTCTGTCAGTCCGTTATTCAATACATTACCTTCGATCGCGATCGCAACTAAGAGTGCAAAAAAACAAATTGAAGCTATAAATCAAATCACCACTTGCCCAACGCGCCCCAAACAGCACCCGAAATTACCCCCCAAATCGCCCCCAAACCAGCCCCCACGATCGCACCTACGACAGGGGCCAACTGCACCGACACCCCACCGCCCAGAGTCGGAAATATCGCACAAACCCCCGCCCCCAACACCGCACCTGCAAAAGTCGCCAAAAAACTCCCCCAAATCGCACCCAAAGCCGCACCCCGAATTCCCGAAGGCTGAAACGACACCGGCAGCTTCGGCGCAAACCCGCAAACACCCAACAAACTCCCAGAAACTAAACCTCCAATCGCACCCACACCCGCCGCCACAATTGCCACACCCAGCAACAAACCCCCAAACTCGATCGTCGGCCGCATCTGCCCGTTATATTGCTGCCAAACCACCAACCCAGCCCCCAGCAAAACACCAGCCAAAGTTCCTAAAAACGCTCCCCAAACCGCCCCCAAAAATGCTCCCCGCCGGCCCCACACCCTCCCCATCGGCAGTGCCAGAGGAGGCGAAAAAGCCGCCCAAGTACAGCCCCAGATAGTACCAACCCCCGCGCCCGACAAAATCCCTTGCCCGATCGCCCGATTATCACTAATCGCCCCAAACACCACACCGCTGATCGCAGCCAAAAAGAAAGCCCCCCAGAGAGTCCCCAGCAAAACTCCCCCCCACTTCCGCCAAATCTGGTTCGGCGACAAAGTAAAAATGCCCCACATCATCCCAAAAAAACTGCCCCAAATCGAACCGACAAAAATTGCCCCCAAAATCGCGCCGCCGCCCTCCGCGATCGCCGAAAAAATCCCCGCCACCGCCGCCAAACACAAAGTACCCCAAACACCACCCCAAGCAGCATCCTGAACAATCCGCTCAAACTTGCTAGGGGGAATCTGAGGCGCCGGAGTCCGACTCCGAGAAGGAATCGGTAGCATCGGCATTTGATAGTTGCCCAGTTGGCGCGGCAGCCCCGTCGAGGGCTGTTGTCGGCGCACTGCGGTCTCCCTCACGACGGGTGGTGGTTGGGGCTTTTTACGCTTGGTTTTGGCGGGCTGCAAGTGCAATCCGTTGCTGACTGCCTGCCGCGAAGGAAACGGATCGCGACCTTTGAGGAGTTTTGCCCGATCGCACCAAGGGCACCGACTCAGATGATTTCCGTATTTGTGCTGAGTGTTTTTGCTGCAAGTAAGTAGAGAATCTTCCGCTTCCCGAATCGCATTCACCCAAGTTTTCGCATCCGGGCGCGCCGACGGATTCCGGTGCCCTTCCTCAAAACAGCGGATAAACATCTGTCGCAGCCGGGGATGCAGCATCTCGAAAGATGGCGCTGCGGGCATCGGGCGGTAGGGTATCCGCTTGGTACCGCTGGGGAAATGGCCCGATCGAATTCTCGCCTCCAAAGACGGCGGTTCGTCGCTACCGAGATACACTCCCGAAAACGGGTGCGTACCTTCCATTAACAATTGAAAAATTAATACCCCCAAACCGAACAAATCGTGCTCTGGGGCTCGATCGATATCGCGGAAAGTCTGGCCCTGCAATTCCGGCGGTGTAAACTCGGGTTTCCCCACGGGACACCGATAAACGTAACCTGTATAAGGATCGCGCACTTGAAACGAATCGGTGTCTACCAGCGTTACTAAAGCCGTATCCGTGACAAGAATATTCGACTCGTTGACATCTCCAATGACGTAACCCCTGACGTGGAGGGCATTTACAGCCGAAGCGAGGTTTCTGGCGGTGCGGTGGAGGTAAAGATAGTTAAATAGGGGTTTTTGTTCGCGCCTGGTTTTGGGAGTGTAGAAAGTGTGTACCGGCAGCACTTTCTTGACGCGCGGCATCACAAAACCGACGATTTTTTCGCGCCCGCCGACAGTATGCAGCAAATCGAGAGGCCAAGCAATTGAGGCGTGTCCCGGTTCCGCGATCGGCGCATCCGGTGGCATACTGAACATGACTGTGAGTTTGTCGCCGTCTTCGTCTGTCGGTTTGTGGTAGATTTTTGCTACCAGGGACGAGTCTTTGGCGATCGGGTAGATGCGACCTTGACCGCCACTGGCGATCGCGCTGTTGGTGTCGATCGCAATCAGTTGTCCGCTAAATTGGCGTTGCAACTGCATAGAATTCCGTTAGGGGATAGAGGATTAGTCATCAGTTGACAGTTGACAGTTGACAGTTGACAGTTAACAGCTATCTTTTCCGTCGATAGAAGAGGATTGGAGTGTTGACAGTTGACAGCTACCCATAGCCGTCGATAGAAGAGGATTTGATTTCCCCCTAAACGGGAAGGCTTCAGCCCCAATTTTCATGCGTGAATTTTAGATCTGAGATTTTAGATTGAAGAAAGCGACCCCACTGATAAACCGATAATTCTATTTTATTGTGGGATGGGCATCATGCCCGTCCTGAAAAACTCAGCAACAGGCAAGATGCCTGTTCCACCATAGTTCAATTTTGCAATTGTGGTTACAGTCGATCGGGCTCTATTCCCATGTCTCGGAGTCTTAATTCTAAGGCTTGCGATCGCGATCGTTCTTGTTCCAGCAGCATTTCTGCCTGTTCGGCCCGCGCCTCGGCTTGCTGTCGCAGTCGATCGAGTTCCACAAAATTCATAAACGGTTCTTGGTTAGCCCCGAACATTTCGAGTCCTGTTTGAGATAATTGAAACCGCACTCCCAGTCTCGGACTGATCCAGCCGTCCATTTGTTCGATCGCTTCAAATTGTGACTCAACCTGCAACCATCCTGTCAGTTCTAAAGTTTGCGGGTTGTACAAATAGTATTCTTCCACACCGTAGCGTTCGTAAAATTGAAATTTTTGAATCATCGGAGTCAGACGATTTCCCGGCGACCAAATTTCAAAGGCGACTTGCGGTGCAATATTACCTTCGTTCCACTGTTGGTAAGAACCTCGATATCCTTTGGGGATGCCAAAAACTGCCATCACATCTGGCGCTTGGCATAGTTTATTATTTCCTTCCACCGGATACCACAGCAAGTCACCCGCTACAAAAACATTCTGGTCATTTGCAAACAGCAATTCTAAGTTTTCTTTAATCCAAACAATTAATCGAAACTGATCTGTATTGTTTGACATCGGTTCGCCGTTATCGTCTGGGTAGATGACATTTGATTTTTCGGGAGATTGCAGTTGTGTAACCATTGCTGTTTTCCCATTCTTTTTAATGAGTTGATTTTAGTTTAACCGATAAAATTGGGTCTGAAGCCTCCCCGTTTAGGGGGAAATCAAAGAAAATGATTCATTGCTCCAATCCTCTTCTATCCACACAAGAGGTAGCTGTCAACTGTCAACTGTCAACTGTCAACTGATGAACCGATCGCCTGTTTCGTCTTCCAGTTCGTCAACTGCGGTTTTGATAAAGTTATCCACCAGCCAGTCGCGAGTACGCGAGAAATTGCTCTCCAATTCCAGGTAATGACTGCCTAATTTTGCCTTAAAGTCTTTGGGAAAAATCTCTTTGGCGGCTAACAGATTTTTCCAGCGGGTTAACTGGCTGCTGTTGCATTCGGGAAAGCGGTTGTACAAATAGTCGATCGCGATCGCCTCTAGAATGTCCGCACCCAAGATTTCCCGCCGTTTTAGCTCGTTTAAGAGCGTACTTTTCGACTGCTGAGTTAGATCTAAGTGTTCGCCCATCGTTCCTTCGATCGACTGCTGGATCAGCCAGTTACCCGCACGCAAAAAATCGCGATCGAATTCCAAGTAAATCGCCCCCGACAAAGCCTCAAAAATCTGGGCTAAAAATTTATTGTACTCGCTTTGTTCTGTTGCTTTCCCGCTGGTGGCTCCCCGACAGAGTTCGTTCAATTTCAGATTTTCGGCAAATTCCGAGAGTTTTTGACTGTCTGCTAAACGAGCTTTTAAGGTTGAAATCGCATCGCAGTCGAGTTCGGGATATTCGCGGTACAGGTAATCGGTAACAACAGCACCGAAAATCGCTCCGCCTAAGAGTGAAAGCCGTTTTTGCTTCACATCTTCCCCAGCCGGAGACTCCTCCGGGCGATCGCAGCGGCTGCTCAAGGCCGTTTCCAGCAGTTCGGTTTGCCCAAAGTCCGAAATGCCGATCGCTACTTTGACTGCTTCAATATCTACCTGTTTAAATTTTATCTGCTCTAATTCTTCTTCACATTTTGCCCACTTTTCCAACCAATCACCGCCAGCATTTTCCACATACAAATCAACAAAATCCACCCCGTGGTGCATCCAATCATCCTGCATTTTTCGGGCAGATTCTAGTTCTTCAAAGACTTTTTGTAAATTGCTTTCAACGGTGCTTGTACCTTTTACTGTCATAGTATTGATTTTGATGTAATTTGATTTTATTCCAACAATTTCAGCGCACTTCAATCTAATCTCAATTCAATTTATACCCAGTTGCTAGTTATTTTACCTGAAAGAATTGGTTTAAAGCCCCAAGCCCGATCGGGAGGAATTAAGAGAAGACTATTCATTACTCCAATCCTCTTCCTTATGATTGTCAAATGCCCTCAAGCGGTCAACTGTCAATTGTCAACTGAATGAATAGATTGATTGTTTCGGTAAATTTTCCCATTTCTCAGCCAAGAATTCCGGAGAACCTCTATCTTTCACAGGCAGCCATCGGGCCGTGCACCTTACGGCTATTGATTGCTGCGGTAAATCTTCCCGTTGCTGGGCCAGGAATTACGCAGAACCTCTATCTTTTGTAGGGTGCGAATTACACACCTTACCGCTATTGATTGCTGCCGTAAATCTTCTCGTTGTTTAGCATTCGTATCAATTACCTGTTTCCGCACTTTGCCATATCCCCCCGGGAAACAGAGAATGGGAGGAAAAATCTTGGCGTAGCCTTCGGGCCCAATGGAAGCGGGCTGATGATTAAGTTGGTGGCATTGTCTAAAATTCTGCAATATGCGAGTTATTCAAAATTTCTTGTTCACCGAATTTTGAGCAGTCGAACTATTCTCAGCAGCAGATCGGGTGAATTTATGGGAATTTGAGGTAGCGACCTGCGGGCAAATTATCACTATTATATAATGCAATGTTAACTAACTGGTTCAGGAAATTTGCATCTTTTGTATCATAACTTAAAAATAGTCCTCTGTCAATCCCCCAACCTCGAAGAGTTTGTTGCCAATTTTCATATTTTTGTTGAGAAAATTCATCAGAAAGAGTAGTGACTTGAATGCACAGGGGCTGCTGTTGGCGGTTGCTGACGATCGAATCGGTAGCCATAGAAAGATCTGCTACATAGCGATACAAAACACTGCCTTGGCGTTCGACTATCCGGGCGGCGATCGCACGAATGACGCGATCGTCACCCGGATCGAATTTACCCGCCTTGAGTTTTTGTTTCCAGATGTAAAATTTGCGATCGTTTTCACTCAGCCATTTAGGAAATAGATAGCCGTACCAATACCTTTCGCCCGGAGTCATTGACTCAAACGCCGTTTCTCGATCTCTTTCCGAAGATAGGGATTGAAGCGCCAGCCAAACCTGAGAATCTCGCATAAGCTGTAGCAAAAAAGCCAGCACAAATTTCTTAGCAGTTAGCGAACCGGGTTTGACATCTTTCACCCAGCGATTGATTTCATCCAATCTTCTCGCCAAACTCGGATCTATGAGATCTGCTTCGCTAATTAGGGAGTTGAGCTTATCCTTAATCTCTTGTGCTTGCAAGTGACGACCTACTGTACAGACTAAACCAGAATTGTTGACACCTCGATTTTATTATAGAACTGCACCAAATTTTCGCCACTCATTTAGTTGAAGGGATTAGACTTGTTGCCAAATTCAGAATCGGGAATTTTTAACCGCAGATAAATGCCGATTGACGCAGATGGATGTTTGCTTTTTCAATGTGTTTATTTTTGAGTTTCCTGTGCCTCCGAACTCGCAAAAGTTGCCAATAATAATGTTAAGTCATCATCGGTGCGATCGCACACGCGGGGCGATCGCAAAAACGACTCTAATTGCTCTTTTGCATCCGCATCTTCCTTCGCCGTGCCCGAAAACCGAAACAAAGGTGCAAAAAACGGCCCGTGCGGCGTACCTTCGGGGATTTTGAGAGCGAGCATTTGCAAGCCGTCGGAAAACACAGCCAAGTGCCGCAGGGGTTCCCGCATTACCTGAAATTGCGCTGTTTCGATCGCATTTGGCGAAATCAAAAATATGGTTTCATTGATATATTCACCGCAGGGAGGTATCGTAAGGGCGATCGCATTTCCCGCACTATCGCCCGCCACCGCCGCACCATCGCCAATTTGAGCAACCGCGATCAATTCCGGCGTAGCCACAACCGCAATTAAAGTGCAAGCTAAATCCCTCGCCGCCACTTCCCGGGTTGCAGCTTCCGCTTCCACAGCCGCCCGCGCAACTTGCAGGGATGCTGTGAAAAATACCTGCCATTCCTCGTCACTTTCAGGCTGCAAATCCTGTTGACAAATCGTTTCCACAACCGCTTCCACAGCAATTTTTGCCCCCACTTCTGCCAGTGCAGCCGAACCCGCGCCGTCAGCTACCGCTGCTACCAAAACACCGTTAGACAAGACGCGCCAACAGTGGGCATCTTGACAGGGTTGCGATCGTTTTTCGTGGCTCGTACCAGTCACCGATGCGGCTACAACTTGCCAATTAAATAATGAATTATCCATTAATAACTCTTGTATTCAAAACTTCGTAAATTCAAAACTATGGAAATTTATTGGGAGCATCTCATTGTTGTAAAAAGCATTTTTATGTAGTAGTGCGATCGTCCCCGCTCGCTTCTATAACCAAGCGATCGTCCCCGCTCGCTTCTATAACCAAGCGATCGTCCCCGCTCGCTTCTATAACCAAGCGAGCGGGGACGCTCGCACTTTTAAAGCAAAATTGAGATTCTCCCAATTCATTGTAAGCACTTCGCACCTTACCAATGACTGATGCAAACTGCCAACTGCAAACTGCCAACTGACTAAACAGTTCCCCATCCGGGCGGTGGAAGTGCGACTTGTTCGTCAATTTTTGAGTGAGAAACTCTCTGCATACTAGCCGACAGCCAAATGAACATCTCTCGAAAGTCTAATCCTTTTAATTTTACAGGAGTGCGATCGACAATTTCCGCGAGACGGGAGATATTCGCACCTTCCACACCGACTGCAAAAAAAGCCACGCGCTTGTTAGTTTCTTCCTCTTTGATCCGCTGTGCTGCGATTTCCACAACATCGTCCGATTCGCCTTGAGGTTCGCCGTCGGTAATCATAAATACCCACGGGCGGTAATAGGTAATGCCGTTGTTGCGGTATTCGGATTTGCGGGCTGCAATGGTGTCTAGTGCTAGCTGAATGCCGGCGCCCATGTGGGTTTGTCCTTGGGCTGTCAGCAGCGGTGTCTCGAACTGATCGGCGGTCACGAAGTCTTGCACGACTTTGATATTATTGTCAAAGGAAATAATTGCGACTTCGACTCGCTTTTTAGCTAGTTCATCTTTAATTAAGTCATTCCTAAAAACTTCCAGCCCCTCATTCAAAGCGTCTATGGGTGCGCCTTGCATGGAGCCGGAGGTGTCCAGCAGGAGGACGCAGGGACACCGTGGCTCTGGGTTTTCGGCAAATTCTACGGCTTCGTCTAGTCTCATGGTTCAGGATTGACCTTGGAGTGGCTCGGTTTTTAGCATTGTCACTTTACTGTATCAAGTCAGTAACATATTTAAATGCAACTTGCTAGGGCGATCGCATTTTACCATTTTCGTGAAATATCAGCGTCAAATATTTAGTGTCAAATATCAGAAGGGTGATTCACGCTCCCGATAGCTTCGCTTCACGATCTTTTGTTCGTCCCCGCTCATCCGCCTTCATCTGCGGTCAAAAAAACAAATTCATTCTTGTCTGTGCTAGTATAGACTAATAGTATTCCTGCAAAATAAGGATATCTTATGATTGCAACAGTCACAGAAAAGTTGACCTTTGACCAATTTCTTGTAGAATGTCCCGAAGATGGACTCTATGAACTGGTAAATGGAGAAATTGTCGAAATAATTTCAACCCGAAATCATATTGATGTTGCCGGCTACATCCGTGACTCTTTTTACGCTCAAATCAAAAATCTGAGCTTAAATTATGTAGTGACAAGCCAAACAGCTATCAGAACTGTAAATAAAGCTGGAGTAGAACAAGGGCGGAGACCCGATGTCAGTGTAATCGATCGCGATTTGTGGCGATATGACCGCTCGGCTTATGCTGCCTTGCGCGAACCAATTCAGTTGGCGGTGGAGGTAACATCAATGAATTGGAATGTCGATTATATTCACAAATTTGATGAGTATCAGCGTCTCGGAATTTCAGAATATTGGGTTGTGGATTATTTGGGAATTGCTAGCTCAAAATTCATCGGAAAGCCGAAAGTTGCGACTGTATTTGTCCACCTTTTGGATGCAGACGGTAATTATCAAACAACTACGTTTAAGGGCAGCGATCGAATTTTGTCGCGGACTTTTCCAGAATTAACGCTGACAGCCGAACAGGTGATGAATGTTTAAATTAGGTTAATGGAGCTAACTGGGTTATTATATATAAAAAATCACTAAAAACATGAAATCTATTTCCGAACAAAAAGCTGTTAGTCCTTGGAACTACAAACCTTGGTGGTGTCAGCCTTGGTCGATTCTTTTGACAGGGACAAGTTTGATTTCTGGGAGTTGGTTTTTGTTAAAAACTGTTTGGATAACAGTTTTAGTCGCGATTCCTTTATTGGCTTGGATGGGATTTTTCTTGTTGGTTTGGCCGAGGTTGATGCTGTCTAGCGGTGCTTTGGATTCTCATTCAGATTAGGTTTTGGGGCGGTGCGTAGATAGATTTCATAACTTACGCCACTTTCAAAAGTATGTTGTTGCGCTTGAGCGCTCTTTTCTATAATAAATAAAAGAGCGCTGAAGCGCAACTACGTACCTATACCGTGTTGCGCTTCAGCGCTCTTTTTTGTCTTATATAAAAGAGCGCTGAAGCGCAACTACGTACCTATACCGTAAATTTACAGCAATGTATGCAGTGCCTACCCTACAATAACTCTACGCTTGCGGGTAATAGTCTTGAATTGCTTTCACTTCCATCGGATGCGATTTGAGCGATCGAATTCCCGATGCTGTCGCCTTAGCACCGGCTATTGTGGTAATAATTGGGATTTTGTAAGTCAAAGCTGTGCGACGGATAAAGATGCCGTCAGCGCGGGATTCTTCGCCGGAAGGTGTGGTAATAATTAGTTGGATTTTCTCATTCTTGATCGAATCCAACAAATTTGGCCGCCCTTCGTGCAGCTTCAATTCCAAATCTACGTCTAAACCTTGCTCTCGCAAAACTTTGCGCGTACCGTGGGTTGCGACTATTTTGAAACCCAATTCCAAGAATTCCTTGATTACTGGTACTACTGCTAGTTTATCGCGATCGCGCATCGAAACCAACACAGTTCCAGACTGCGGCATCACTTGGCCAGCACCGAGTTGAGCTTTGGCGAAGGCTTTGCCGAAATCTGTGTCAATTCCCATGACTTCGCCAGTCGATCGCATTTCCGGCCCTAACAATGTATCAGTTCCTGGGAATTTAGCAAACGGTAGCACGGCTTCTTTCACGGAAACGTGAATTGGTATAATCTCTTTAGTAAAACCTAAAGCTTCCAGAGTTTGGCCAGACATGACTCGCGATGCCATTTTGGCTAGGGGAACTCCAATTGCTTTGGATACGAAAGGTACTGTACGAGAAGCGCGCGGGTTAGCTTCCAAAATGAAAACCTGTTCGCCTTGTACCGCAAATTGAATGTTCATCAACCCGATGACTTTCAAGGCTTTGGCTAATTCTATTGTCTGGCGGCGGATTGTGACTAAGGCTGCGTCGGAAAGCGTTTGGTAAGGGATGGAACAAGCCGAGTCGCCGGAGTGGATGCCCGCTTCTTCGATGTGCTCCATAATACCACCGATGGTGACATTGCCAGTCGCATCGGCGATCGCATCTACATCAACCTCGATCGCATTTTCCAAGAACTTGTCAATTAAAATCGGATGATCTGGTTCTACGTGTACTGCATAAGTCATGTAGCGTTCCAATTCCGCATCGGAATAAACAATTTCCATCCCTCGCCCGCCCAACACGTAACTCGGCCGCACAACTACTGGATAACCGATCCGTTGAGCTACTATTAAGGAATCCTGAAAACTACGGGCCAAACCGTTAGCAGCTTGCTGAATATCCAATTCCCGCAGAATCTTTTCAAATCTTTCCCTGTCTTCTGCCGCATCAATAGAATCCGGGGAAGTTCCCCAGATTTTTGTTTGTACGTCGGGGTGATTTTCGAGAGCTTTTTGCAAAGGAATCGCCAATTTCAGCGGCGTTTGTCCGCCAAATTGAATGATTACTCCCTCCGGATTTTCCGCCTCGATGATGTTGAGAACATCTTCTTTGGTTAGCGGTTCAAAATACAGGCGATCGCTCGTATCGTAGTCTGTCGAAACCGTCTCCGGGTTCGAGTTGACCATAATTGTCTCAAACCCATCTTCCCCGAGGGAATAGGAAGCGTGACAGCAACAGTAATCAAACTCAATCCCCTGTCCGATCCGGTTTGGGCCGCCACCTAAAATCATGACTTTGCGCTTAGTAGAAGGCAAAACTTCCGACTCCGGCGCCAGACTGTGGCCGACAGGCGAAATCTTCTTTTCTTCATCGCCCAATTCCCAAATTGCTGCTCCAGCTTCGTAGGTGGAATAGTAATATGGTGTAAAGGCTTCAAACTCGGCCGCGCAGGTATCGACTGTTTTGTAAATCGGGATGACGCCTAACTGTTTGCGGTAGGCGCGGACTTCATCTTCCGATGTTTTTGTAGCGTAAGCAATTTGGCGATCGCTAAATCCCAACTGCTTTATTTCAAACATTGTGTCTTTTGTCAACTGTTTGAGTGCAGTTCGTTTCAAAAACTTCTCGGCTTCCAGCAATTCCTGCATTTTATCCAAAAACCAGGGGTCAATTGCTGTGAGTTCAAAGATGTCTTCCACGGACATTCCCATCATCATCGCGTGGCGGACTGTAAAAATGCGATCGGGATTTGGCGTTCGCAATCCGGCGCGAATTTGTTCCAAACTCGGCAACTTTTCCGGTTTGTCGCACCCGAAACCTGCGCGGCCAGTTTCCAATCCCCGCAGTGCTTTTTGGAAAGATTCGTTGAAGCTGCGCCCGATCGCCATTACCTCGCCTACTGACTTCATTTGCGTTGTCAGAGTCGGTTCGGAACCGGGGAACTTTTCAAAGGCAAATCGGGGAATCTTCGTCACCACGTAGTCAATTGTCGGTTCAAAAGACGCGGGAGTTTTCTTGGTAATATCGTTGGAAATTTCGTCTAGGGTGTAACCTACTGCTAATTTTGCCGCCATTTTGGCGATCGGGAAACCTGTTGCTTTCGAGGCCAAGGCGGAGGAACGAGAAACCCGGGGATTCATTTCAATGACAATGAAATCGCCGTTGACTGGATTGACTGCAAATTGAATGTTAGAACCACCTGTTTCTACTCCAATTTCGCGGATAATTTTCACCGAAGCATCGCGCAGGCGCTGATATTCTTTGTCTGTCAGAGTTTGGGCTGGTGCGACGGTAATCGAATCGCCCGTGTGCACGCCCATCGGGTCAAGATTCTCGATCGAACAAATAATCACTACATTATCTGCCAAATCCCGCATCACTTCCAGTTCGTACTCTTTCCAACCGATCAAAGATTGTTCGATCAAAATTTGCGATACCGGACTAGCATCAACGCCACCTTGGGCCATTTCTTCAAACTCTTCTTGATTGTAAGAAATGCCGCCTCCCGTGCCGCCCATTGTAAAAGCCGGACGGATAATTAACGGATAAGTACCGATTTGGTGGCCGATTGCTTTGGCTTCGTCGAGATTGTTAGCAATTCCCGAAGGGCAAACTGCCACACCAATTCGTGCCATCGCTTCCTTAAATAACAGCCGATCTTCGGCCATTTCAATTGCTGGTAATTTAGCGCCAATTAACTCTACATTGTACTTTTCCAGAACACCATTTTTAGCAACGGCAACGGCTAAATTTAGTGCTGTTTGACCCCCCATTGTCGGTAAAATTGCTTGAGGTCTTTCTTTAGCGATGATTTGTTCGAGGATGGCCGGCGTTAGGGGTTCGATGTAAATGCGATCGGCAGTTTCCGGATCGGTCATAATCGTTGCAGGGTTGGAATTCACCAGCACTACTTCGTAACCTTCTTCTCGCAAAGCTTTGCAAGCTTGTGTCCCCGAATAGTCGAACTCGCACGCTTGGCCGATAACAATTGGGCCGGAACCAATCAGGAGAATCTTTTTTAAGTCTTGGCGGCGGGGCATAGGTTCGTAATTGGTAATTGGACAGGATTGATGATAAATTTGATATTTTGCATCATTCTGAGAAACAGGCTCTCTGAGCTGTTCCACCAAAAGCTTACTCAAAACAGTGCAAGTTTTGTTGTTAATTTGAAATTGTGCACCATTATCAGCATTTTGGAAGCGGAACCTCGCGACTCCGGCTGACAGGCGCCGCCAGCGAAGGAGAAATATTGATGGGGAAAGGGCGCAGTCGATCGCTAAATCCAGACTATTTTAAGTGTTGCGGTCAAATCGTGCTGTAATATACACAATCTTGGTCTGGCGCGCGATCGTGGTAGGGACACGGCACTACCCAAGGAGTGTCAACTTAACGTCAAACCCGCAGTCCGATAGTCCGGCAGGGGCTGAAACCCCTGCATCAAAGCGAAAGTCCTCTCAAAGAGGACTCAAGAACTCATTAGTCCTTTTTGAGAGGACTGTCTTCTATTAGCCAGGGACTTGAGTCCCTGGCGGGCTGGCGGGTGGGCGGCAGGAATCTGGCGGGCTAACGGCTTAAGTTGATACCAATGGGTACTACCGTCTCCTGACTGTGGGAAACGGGTAAAATCCACCGGATGGGATGATGAAATTGCCCTCTAAACCGGCCAAGGATGTGACAATCGTACATCCAGCCGTGCAGGGGCGGTAGATGGAGGGAGGACACCGCACCCTGCCGTTTCCCTACCCGCAAACATCGATCGCCCGCTAAGGATGTGACAATCTAAGTTAGCACCCATCTCTCCCCCTCTCCCCCTCTCCCCCTCTCCAACCTACTAGATGAGGGAATGTGCCGAGTATTGTAAAACTTCATTCAGTTTGTAAGCATAAGTAATCAAGCATGGTATTATGTGGTCAGGAGGTTGAGAATGCAGCTAACAGAACGTCACATCATT
>NZ_JAEQDE010000065.1:0-31945 GCF_020737865.1 Microcoleus sp. PH2017_35_SFW_U_B | reverse complement strand
TACCAATTACCAATTACCAATTACCAATTACCAATTACCAATTACCAATTACCAATTACCAATTACCAATTACCAATTACCAATTACCAATTACCAATATATGTCTCAATCAATTCTCGAATTCGATCGCACTTTTTACTCATATCCGTGCACTTCGCGAGTAGCAATTCACGATTTAAGCCTCAAAATCCCCGCCGGGAAGCGCTGCGGACTCATCGGTCAAAACGGCTGCGGCAAAACCACCTTGTTTCTGCTAGCAAATGGCTTGTACCAACCGCAACAGGGAATCATTCGCTGGGAAGGCGAACCGTTTCGTTACGATCGCAAATCTCTCATGAAACTGCGCCAACAAATCGGACTCGTCTTTCAAAATCCCGAACATCAGTTAGTTGCTTCCACAGTCGAAGAGGATATCTCCTACGGATTGTACAATCTAGGATTGCCAGAATCCGAAATTGCTCAACAGGTAGAAAAGGCGATCGAGCAATTCAACTTAAGCGAACTCGCCCGCGAACCAATCCACAACCTTAGTTTAGGACAAAAAAAGCGCGTTTCCATCGCCGATATCATGGTACTCAAACCCAAACTGCTGCTGCTAGACGAACCTACCGCCTATCTCGATCCGCGCCACACCAAACAACTGATCGGTTTGCTGCAACAAATTCACGCAGCCGGAACCACCATACTTTTAGCAAGTCACGACCTCGATTTCATCTATCGCTGGGCCGATTGGGTGTTTGTGATGGATTGCGGAAAACTGATTCTAGAAGGCACTCCCGAAGCCGTTTTTGCCCAGCGGGATGTCTTGGAACAATTGCAACTTGGCGTACCGCTGGCGATCGAGCTAATCGACCAAATAAAGGATCTCATTGACAAAAATCCTAACTCAAAACTGCCCGCTTTCGAGGAATTGCAACAACAAATTTTACAAACCCGCAGACTGCTGTAAAAACCTGTAAAAAACCTTTATGTAAGGTGTCCATTGTGTACCTACTCAAATCAACTGCCAAGGGTGCATCTGGTTTTTGAAGCCTGAAGAAGCATGACCGTATATAAGTTATTAGTTATAATCCCATATTGACTGCGGTCATGCTTCGCCCCTACGGATATATTTGCCTTGCACAGGTCGCTGCACCCACTGTCAACTGTCAACTGTCAACTGTCAACTGTTTAACGATCGTACCAAAGTTGCAGCGCCAACCGATGAACTTCGCGCCAACTAACATTTTTAAGTCTGGCAATTTCCGCACAATCTTCGTATTCCGGCTGTACATTAACAATCGTTTCTCCCGACTTAGCAACTTTTATTTGCACTTCGCCGTATTCTGTTTGAACTTTCTGGATTTCTCTATCCAAAATAGTTCTCTGTTGAGTCGATCGCCTAATTCCCAGAGTAGTAGTCTCTCGAAACATCACAGCTTCGCAAGCATCCTGAAATTCGGGATGACAAATCACACTTAACAAAACCCCCAGCCGCGACTTTTTCATCACAATTGGTGTAGTAAAAACATCCAGAGCTCCGGCGAGAAACAAAGCATCAAAAACATACCCAATAGCCTGCGGGTTTAAATCATCAATTTGCGTTTCCAAAACACAGACTGTTTCTTGGGAATGGGGCATTGGGAATGGGGCATTGGGCATTGGGAATTGATTAAATACTTCCTTCTCCCCTCTTCCTTCTTCCTTCTCCCCTCTTCCTTCTTCCTTCTTCCCTCTTCCTTCTTCCTTCTTCCCTCTTCCTTCTTCCTTCTTCCCTCTTCCTTCTTCCTTCTCCCTTCTTCCTTCTTCCTTCTCCCCAATCCAGAGGCGCAAAATATTAGGAATTGCCAGATTTCGCGAACCTGCACCCAAACCAATTAGCTGAACTTGCATCGGTGGCGGCGGGCCAAAAGCAGAGGCGAGGGTACAGGCGATCGCAGTTCCTGTAGGAGTGCACAATTCGCGATCGATTCCATTACTATAAACCGGTACTCGGTGCGTTTCCCACAACCGCATCACAGCAGGCGTAGGTACAGCTAACCTACCGTGGGCCGCCTTCACCGTACCCCCACCAGTCGGCATCGGCGAAAAGTAAAACTCATCAATATCCAACCAATCCAAACCCAAACAAGTACCGACAATATCAACAAGTGCATCCGTAGCCCCCACCTCGTGGAAGTGAACCTCACTGGGGGGAATACCGTGTACGGCAGCCTCTGCATCTGCTAACTTGCCAAATACGGCCAAACTCCAAGCTTCCACCCGCGGAGGCAATTTTGCAGCGACGATAATTTGCTCAATTTCTGGTAAGTGGCGGTGATGAGTGTGGCTAATTTCCGCATCTGCTTCGCCGTGAGTGTGAGAATGTTCTTCCCCGTGATGGTGGTGGCGCGCATCGAAAGTCGGCGATTCAGTTTCCGAGGGATCGAGGGCGGAGTCAGCAGCCAGATTGTTTGATTTTAAAGGCAAATCCGCAGCTAAATCGACATAAAATTTAGTTGCTTGTTGAGTATTCCGGTGAACTAATTCGGCCCGCAATTGGTACTCAGTCGAAATGCCTAGTAAATGGAGTTTTTCGATTAGGTACTCTAAGGGAACGCCCGCGTGTACAAGAGCTCCGAGGCACATATCGCCAGCAATGCCGGTTGGGCAGTCAAAATAAGCTATTTTATTCATTATTAACAATTAATTTTCAACATTGATTGTTTTAGCACATTTGTCGATCGCCCACTTAGCCTGGAATATATTAACATGGCAATTATTTACGGACTCCATCCAGTTGCACCCCAGAAAGACCGAATCGAGAAGATTACAAAAGCTCTCAAAGATGGGGCCGTGATGCTTTATCCCACAGATACAGTTTACGCGATCGGCTGCGATCTCAACTCCAAATCTGCCGTAGAACGAGTCAGGCGGATCAAGCAACTATCCAATGATAAGCCTTTAACATTTATGTGTTCCTCATTGTCAAATATCACCGAGTATGCTGCCGTCACCGATGAAGCATACAGAATCATCAAGCGGTTAATCCCCGGGCCCTACACATTTCTGCTACCAGCTACCAAATTAGTGCCCAAATTGGTAATGAACCCAAAACGCAAAACCACGGGAATTCGCGTTCCCAACCACCCGCTTTGTTTTACACTTCTAGAATCTTTGGGAAATCCGATTATTTCCACATCTGCTCACATTACCACTGATGATGAAGGTGCTGCACCAGTACCTGCTGCAAAAGCAGAAAGCTTTGGCAAAGCTGAACTATTTGACTGTTTTTTAAAGTTAGTAGATATCATTGTCGATGATGATTCCGATCCAGGATATCAAGTTTCTACCATTCTCGATTTAACTGAAAACAAACCAATTGTCGTTCGTCGCGGTTTGGGATGGGAAGCGGCCGCCGCTTGGGAACAAGATTAAAAATTAAGAGGAATTAGACTTGAATTGCAAAACTCGCAAATTATCTTGAATTAATCTCCGTCCATTCTTCAACCCACGGAGGTGGGTTTGGTTTGTATAGACGCGGTTTCAACCGCCCGGTATCATATCATTCTTCAACCCACTGAGGTGGGTTTGGTTTGTATAGACGCGGTTTCAACCGCCCGGTATTATATCAAATTTAATTCAAATAACCCGTAGGGACACAACAACGTTGTGTCCTCTATCTTGACTTGTCTAAATCGTGGCTAAGAAACCTGCGAAAAAGACCTAAGCCTCCACCTTAACTCCTTTCCAAAAAGCAACATATCCTGCAATATTTTTAGCAGCATCTTTCGGAGTAGGATAGTACCAAGCAGCATCCTTATTAACCTGTCCGCCGACTTCAACACTATAGTAACTAGCAACACCTTTCCAACCGCAAGTAGTGTGAGTGCTGCTATCCTTGAAATACTCGCGGTTGATGGCATCCGCCGGGAAATAATAGTTATTATCTACCATTTCGCACTTATCGCTCTCGGCCAAAACGGCACCATTCCAAATTGCTTTCGGCATCGGTTTATCTGCTTAAATTGAGATTCTCAAATATTGTAACTGTATTTGTGCTCAAAAGACCTAGAATAAGGTTGAAGTCAACAACCAATTACTGCAAATGTCAGGGTCGAATCCGCCAACATCTCTCGCGCCCTCATCCCTCGAACAATCCCTCAAACATTTCTTTGGCTATGACTCTTTCCGCCCGGGCCAGCGGGAAATTGTCGAAGCTGCTTTACAACAACGCGATATGATGATTGTCATGCCGACTGGCGGTGGCAAATCTTTGTGTTTTCAATTACCGGCTTTGTTGAAACCGGGATTGACGGTGGTGGTTTCGCCGCTGATTGCCCTGATGCAAGACCAGGTGGAAGCTTTGCAGGATAATGGGATTGGGGCGACTTTTCTCAACAGCACTTTGAGCGCGATGGAAACCCGATCGCGCGAAACAGCAATTCTCGAAGGTAAAATTAAACTACTGTACGTTGCGCCCGAACGCTTGCTGGGCGAGAGATTTTTACCGTTTTTAGATATAGTAGCTTCTAAGTTAGGAATTTCGGCATTTGCGATCGACGAAGCCCACTGCGTTTCGGAATGGGGACACGACTTTCGACCAGAATACAGGCAAATGGAGCGAGTGCGCGATCGCTACCCAGACATCCCCATTATGGGACTAACAGCCACCGCCACCGAGCGCGTCCGCCAAGACATCATCCAGCAGCTAAACCTGCGAAATCCCTACATCCACGTCGCCAGCTTCAACCGCCCCAACCTATACTACGAAGTCCGCCAAAAAACCAAGCACAGTTTTGCCGAAGTCTTGCAAATCATCCAAAAAAAAGGCGGTTCAGGAATCATCTACTGCCTCAGTCGCAAAAAAGTTGACGAAGTTGCCTACAAATTGCAGCAAAGTGGCATCCAAGCCCTACCATACCATGCCGGAATGAGCGATGTAGATCGATCGACCAACCAAACCCGATTCATCCGCGACGACGTACAAGTAATGGTAGCAACAGTCGCCTTCGGGATGGGAATCAACAAACCCGACGTGCGATTTGTAATTCACCACGACTTACCCAAAAACCTAGAAGGATACTATCAAGAATCAGGCCGCGCAGGCAGAGACAACGAACCATCCCACTGCACCTTATTTTTCGGATTCGGCGATGTCAAAACCATCGAATACATCATCGAACAAAAACCCGACGAACAAGAACAAAGAATAGCCCGCCAACAACTACGGCGAGTAATCAACTACGCAGAATCCAGCGATTGCCGCCGCACAGTCCAATTAAGTTATTTCGGCGATTCATTTCCCGGCGATTGCGGCAACTGCGACAACTGTTGCAACAAAAAACCAGTAGAAGACTGGACGCTTGAAGCCATGAAATTTCTTTCCTGCATCGCCAGATGTCAAGAAAAATTCGGGATGAATCATATTATAGACGTGGTGCGGGGTTCCAAAAGTCAAAAAATATTGCAATACCAGCACAACCAACTTTCCACCTACGGCATTGGCAAAGATAGAACTGCCGACGAGTGGAAAAAATTAAGTCGTTCGCTGATCAACCAAGGTTTTTTAGACGAAAAAACAGACGGCTTTCCCATTTTAAAACTCAACGAGAAAAGTTGGGAAATCATGAAACGCCAGCGCACAGTTGAAATCGCCATTGAAGCGCCGCGGGAAGTACAGGCAAGAACTCGCTCTTTAGCAGTAGAAGTAGAAGGCTTATTTTCCATATTGCGAAGTCTCCGCAAACAAATTGCCGACGAACAATTCGTACCGCCTTACGTAGTTTTTGCCGATAGAAGCTTGCGAGACATGGCAGAAAAACGCCCGCAAAATCTCACCGAATTTGAGGAAGTTTACGGCGTTGGTAGCAACAAGCGAGATAAGTACGGCAAAGTTTTCTTAGAGGCTATTCACACTTTTTGCAAAGAACAAGGATTGCCAATAGGTACAGCATCTTCTGCTGCCGCCAATCTTCCCACTCTTGCTAACGTTCCATCTTATTCGCAGATGCAAACCTGGGAATTGTACCGACAAAATTTGACTGTTCAAGCGATAGCCAATGCGCGCGGGATGAGTCCCACTACTATTGCGGGACATCTGGTAGAATTGATGGATATGGGTCGGGAAGTTGATATAAATTTGTTAGTAGAATCGGAAAGCCAACAGGCAATTGTACAAGCAATTGAAGTTGTTGGAGATGAGAGATTGAGAGTAATTTATGAGTATTTGCAAGAACGTTATACGTTTGAGGAAATTAAGTTTGTCCGCGCTTGGTGGCGGCAAAATTATGTCAGCTTTTAACCGCTGATATCGGCGGATTAACGCTGATGGACGCAGATGATTAATAGATAGGAGCGGAAAATGAGAATTAAGAAAGTAGCTTTTTGCGATCGTGTATTAGAGTGGCGTTTTGAACCAATCTATTTTTCCAATCTTGCCTTGCTAGTTGGGGTATCTGGCGTTGGCAAAACTCAAATACTCAAAGGAATTTCGAGGTTAAAAGAGATAGCAAATGGTGCTTCATTAAATGGCTTAGCGTGGGATATCACATTTTCGACAATAGATGATGATGTGGAGTACCAATGGCAAGGCGAGTTTGAAACGAAAAAAAATCCTGTCATAATTCCTAATCAGGCAGACGAAGCCAGTAACTTTAGGATTGTCCGCGAGCATTTATCTAGAAATGGAGATACAATTATCGAAAGAAACTCTACTGAAATCAAGTTTAAAGGTAACACAACGCCCAAATTATCACCTTTTCAAAGCGCAGTACAAATCTTAAATCAAGAGGAAGATATTTTACCTGTTCAGCAAGGTTTTAATAAAATCATTTATAGTGACAATCTTAGTGTTTCTTTTAATGCAGTTTTTGGTATGCCTCACAGGGTAATATCGATATTTTCAACTAATATTTTCTCACTAGATGATATCAAATCAAGTAATTTACCAATTTTAATCAAAATTGCTTTAATTGCTCGCCATCACCCAGATACTTTTCATGAAATCAAACGCAAATTTATAGATATATTTCCTCAAATTGAAGATATTAAAATAGAAGCAGTCGAAAATGATGACAATCCATTATTTCCGAATTTTCCGATTCAGATCAAAGAGAAAAGTATCAATGATTGGATTTTGCAAAATAACATTTCGTCGGGAATGTTGAAAACGCTAATTCTCATTAGCGAACTGTACTTGTCGCCACAAGGAACTGTAATTCTGATCGATGAATTTGAAAACAGCTTGGGGATTAACTGTATCGATGTTGTTACCGATTTGCTCACGGAAAACCGAAATATTCAATTTATCCTCACCAGTCATCACCCGTACATAATCAACAATATCAGCATGGAATACTGGAAAATAGTAACTCGCAAGGGAGGTGTAGTAACGGTAACTGATGCGAAAGATTTGAACCTGGGAAAATCTAGGCATCAGGCTTTTACACAATTGATTAATCTCGAAGAATACAGCGAGGGAATTAAAGTTTAATGAATCTGTATTTTTTAGTCGAAGGGATGCAATCGGAGAGAAAAGTTTATCCAGCTTGGTTAAGTCATCTGTTGCCTGAATTAACACGAGTTCAGAGTTACGATGAGGTGAATGAAAAAAATTATTACCTGATTAGTGGTGAAGGATATCCATCATTATATGATTTTATTCCTCCTTCGATTGAGGAAATTAACTTAAGTGGAAAATACAACTATTTTGTAGTGTGCTTTGATGCGGAAGAAAATACTGTTGCGGAAAGGTACGCAGAAATTTATGATTTTTTAAATCAGGAAAAGCTAGTATTAAAAAATACAGAACTTGTGCTAATTGTTCAAAATCGCTGCTTGGAAAGTTGGCTTCTGGGCAATCGCAATATTTATTCAAGACATCCTCAACATTTAAGAGATCATCAAAGCCAACTTTTATTAGATTTATTAGATTATAATAAGTATTACGATGTTTCCATTGAGTGTCCTGAAAAGATGGGAAGATATCACAAATTTCATACTCACGCTCAGTTTCACGGAGCTTATTTGAGAGCATTATTGGCAGCTAAACACACCACATATTCTAAAACAAGACCCGGAGATGCACTCAAGCCCTTTTATTTGGAACAGCTATTGAAAAGAATTGAAGAGAAGCCAGAACAATTGACTACTTTTCGTCATTTTGTCGATTTTTGTAATAGAGTTAAATCTAAATTGCAGCATTAAATCGCAATAATTACAGAAATTACGCAGAACATCTAGTCGATCGCACCGATCGCTCTCTTAACTATCAAACAATATATCTTCAGGATATTGACAGAATTTATAAAATGTGTTGTTAACTCTCGAATTTTTGTGAAACTAGCTATTTACCCGATCGCCCTTAAATCGCATACAGTCATATAATCCCGCGGATTGAGAGATAACGTGCATACAGTTCGTGGATAACAAACAAATTTACGCATCGATTTGACTCGCTAAAATCATTTGAATTTAATCTTAGCAAATTGCGAAGTATCTTGTCAACTCCGATTCACAGTACAATCGATCGCAATATTGCATATGAGGAATCCCTATGTCAGAAAAGTTTTCCACCGAAATTAGCGATCGCATCTGCACTCACATGAACGACGATCGCGCTAGCGCCGTAGTTTTGTACGCTCAAGCCTACGGTGGCCAACCCGAGGCGACATCAGCTCAAATGCTCGCTATTGATGCCAACGGCATGGATTTAACAGCTCAAGTCAATGACGAAATAGTGCCAGTCAGAGTAAAGTTCGTAGGCGTAAGCCGGGGCGTAGCCATCGCACTTTAGTAGACGCCGAAGATGCTCACCACACTCTCATTGACATGGTGAAACAAGCCCGAAAAGTTGCTAAGTAGCCAAATTATCCCTATTCTGTTATAATTTCAAAGTTCGTTCGTAGTACGGACTTTAGTCCGTTTAAATCCTTGATATGGACTAAAGTCATTACTACAAACCTTGAGTCTGGTGAAATGATTAATAAGGACTAAAGTCCTTACTCCAAACAAAATATTTAATCAAGTTAAATTTACATCTAAGATATCAAATAAAATGACAGAAAAATACCCCAATTCTAAAGAATTAGATGCCCGAAATGGCAGTAAAAATAACCCTTTCGATGCCCTAATCAAGCGACTGGATTTGATGATTCGCGCCCGGTACTCCCTGCTGTACATTGTCGGCGCCGAAGAAGAACCAGTCGAAGCTGTAATTGCCCAAGTAGCGCTGCAAGTAACACCCGCGCGCCGAGTATTGTTCTGGGATATCGTGCGCGGCTGGGAAGATAACGGTTCTGGAAAAGGTTCAGTAATGGCAGCGCTCGATCGCATCGGCAAGACCGCTGTCGAAGAATATACTCTATTTGTACTCCGAGATTTGCACCCAATCTTGAAATATCCCTACAGCAGTACAAGTGCTCCTGTAATCCGGGAATTACGTAATTTAACCAGGGAATTGAAGCGCAGCAAAAAAACGATCGTCCTCACTTCTCACGCGCTAGAATTGCCGGAGGAATTGAAAGAAGAAGTAACAGTAATTGATTTCCCTTTGCCCAACATCCAAGAAATCAATCATTTAATTTCCCACGTTGTGGAAAAGCCGGAACAGTTGCAAGTTAGCGGCTTAGTAAAGGAACAATTAGTTAAAGCTTGTCAAGGTTTGAGCCGCGCTCGCATCGGGCGGGTTTTAGCTAAAGCTTTGGCCGCCAAACAGCAAATTAACGAGTCAGATATTGACGGAGTTTTGGAAGAGAAACAGCAAGCAATTCGCCAAACCGGAATTTTGGAGTTTTGCAACTCCCGAGAATCCTTAAAAAATGTCGGCGGATTGGAGAATTTGAAACAGTGGGTAAAGATGCGGCAAGATGCTTTTACTGACGAAGCCCGCCGCTACGGTATACCCAATCCTAAGGGCGTTTTGTTAGTAGGAATTCAAGGAACGGGCAAATCTTTATCGGCGAAAACTATTGCTTGTGAATGGCGTTTGCCGCTGCTGCGCTTGGATACTGGCAGATTGTTCGGCGGCATTGTCGGGGAAAGCGAAAGCCGGGTTCGGCAAATGATACAATTGGCAGAGGCGATCGCACCTTGCGTCTTATGGATCGATGAAATAGATAAAGCCTTCGGCAACATCATCAGCGGCGGCGACGGCGATTCGGGAACTTCGCGCCGGGTATTCGGCAGTTTGATCACTTGGATGCAGGAAAAAACTAGCCCAGTGTTTATCGTCGCAACTGCAAATAACGTGCGGATTTTGCCCGCTGAGTTGCTGAGAAAGGGCAGGTTTGATGAGATTTTCTTTTTGAATTTACCCTCGGAATCAGAAAGGCAAGATATTTTTAAGGTGCATTTACAGCGTTTGCGCCCCACTAGATTCCGCGACTTTGATTTGGCAATTTTGGCGAAGTCTTCTGAGAATTTTAGCGGTGCGGAAATTGAGCAAGTGGTGATTGATGGATTGTACCGGGCTTTTGGCACTTTTGTGAACGGGCAGCGCCGGGATTTGATGACGGAGGATGTTTTGAGGTCGATCGAGGATACAGTACCATTAGCTGCGATCGCGCGATCGCAAATTGAAGATTTGAAGCACTGGGCTGCCGAAGCAGGTGCGAGAACAGCTTCTAACGATACTCGATTGATTGATGAATTGAAGCGTTACAGCCGGCCGCTGGGTGAAGATGCGATCGATAATTAACTGAATTTCGGTTCGTAGTAAGGACTTTAGTCCTTAATTCAGAGGACTGAAGTCCGAACGATCAAACCGGGTGCATCTGGTTTTTGAAGCCTGAAGAAGCATGACCGCATATAAATTATTAGTTATAATCCCATATTTTCTGCCGTCATGCTTCGCCCCTACGGATATATTCGCTTGCATGGAGATGCACCCTACGAACCTTACTCGACGGTGATTATTCCGCAAACCGAACCTCCCCAGACGGATAACACCCTAATTCAACCATTAACATCTCAGTTACATTTCGTTACGATAAGGAAACAGAGAGCAAAAAACTCTCACCCATAATATCAGAGGTAGCCATTATGAACGGTACATTTCGCGTCGGCAACCTGTTTGGAATTCCCTTTTTTGTCAACGCTTCTTGGTTTTTAGTCCTGGGTTTAGTAACTTGGCAATACGGCGGCGCACTAGCAGCCCTGTTTCCCACATTAGGCCCCGTAGCGCCGTGGCTGCTAGGATTACTCGCAGCCCTGCTGTTATTTGCTTCCGTCTTAGCCCACGAATTAGGACACAGTTGGGTAGCTATCAAACAGGGAATTGGCGTGAAATCGATTTCGCTATTTCTGTTTGGCGGACTGGCTAATTTAGAAAGAGAATCGAAAACCCCAGCCGAAGCATTTTGGGTCGCCATTGCAGGCCCGTTAGTCAGCTTATTTTTGGCTGGTTTGTTAACAGTTATCGGCGTCGGTGCAGCCCTCACAGGCCCAGCCGCAGCCATCGTTCAACTTTTAGCTTCCATCAACCTAGCTTTAGCCTTATTTAACTTAATTCCCGGCTTGCCCCTCGATGGCGGCAACATCCTCAAAGCGATCGTCTGGAAGATTACCGGCAACCCTTACAAAGGCGTAATTTTTGCCAGCCGCGTCGGTCAAATCATTGGCTGGATTGCCATTGCTACAGGCATCTTCGGCAATATTTGGAATCTAGTAATCGGTTGGTTCTTGCTGCAAAATGCCGGTCAGTCTGCACAGTATGCCACAGTCCAAAATGAACTCGCAGGACTCACAGCCGCAGATGCTTTGACTGCCGAAAGCCCGATCGTCCCAGAAAACTTATCCCTCAGAGAATTTGCCAACAACTACGTCATCGGTAGCACTCACACCTGGCGCCGGTTCCTAGTTACCGATGATGCCGGACAATTGGTAGGTGCGATCGACCTTGACGACATGAAAACCATCCCCACCGGAAGCTGGCCCCAAGTTCAAGTTAAAGAGCTCGTGAAGCCGATCGAATTTTCCACCACCGTCAAACCCGAATTGTCCCTCCTCGAAGTCGTCACCCTCCTCGAACAACTCAAAGTCCAAGAACTCCCCGTCACAGGCGAAAACGGCGTCCTAGTCGGGCTTGTAGAAAAAGCTGAGATTGCCCGCCTCCTGCAAAGACGAGCTCAAGCAAACCCTGCTTGACACCCTCAGATACTTGACAAATAACAGTTAACCCCCTCGATTTGCCTTACCAAAAGGGCGATCGGGGGGCTTAACTGTAGCTACCCAAAAGTCAAGTAAAATACTAAATTATTAGCTGCAAAGCAGCAATAAATAACTATAATAGTGTATTGATCATCTGAGCGAGGACGGTATGCCATCTCAGAACGTTACCTCTCAATCCGAAACCCAAGAGTCAAAAGTTCTACCTACTCTAAAAAACAATATATTGCCCGAGGCGCGATCGTCTCAACCAACAGCTCAATTACAAAAATCAGAGCTGACAGTTTTCGCAGCTCAAGAGATCGTTTACAAATTTTTCATATATCACATCAACAACTCGGAACCAGAAGTTAGTCTCCAGGAATTCAAAAAAATCTTTATAGAACTAATTGCTCCAGTTAACCCTAAATTAATTCAATCCCTATACATAATAATTGAATTTAACAGTCAACAAGAATTTAACAACTTATTTAAACGCTGCTCTTACATCTTATTAAATAACTGGATATCCAACAAACAATACGAACTTGCTCGGAAATTAATTACAATTATTAGCGAGAGAACCCTCAGCGAGCCTCACGCAGACAATATTCTCAAAAGACTGAAAGTGTGGCTGACAAACTTTGTCAGCAGCCAAGACTATGAAAACATCAAATTATTTGTATTGAAGTACGGCGACTACCGGCCCGTAGAAAAGCACTGGACTTCTCGCTATCAGCCTTATTTGCTAGCCACTCAATATCTCGATACTAAAAACACCCTCGAAGCACGCCAAACTGCCAAACTCTTGTCCCAGAAGTTAAAAGACAAGTATAAGTTTGACCTAGCAATGTATACATCTCGCTCTCAGTCAGCCACATTCAAATTTAAAAATTATCATAATCCCACACTTTTAGGAGAGGAAGCCCTGCGTTTAATCAAAATAATTTTGGTCAACCGAGGCTCGTTGAACTATCGCAGCTTAGCCAATCTTTTTATCAGTCACAGTCAAAATATTACCTACAAGCAGTTCAAGGAATCTCTGATTAAGTATTTATGTTATTACAATGAAAAAAAAAATAGTTCTGATATTTATCACCAACAACTCATCAATATTTTAGATAATTTTCATCCCCAGAATGACGAAGAAAGTTTGAACAGTAGCCTGTTGCTCAGAACTTGCAATTATCTAATCAAATGTTTGACAGTGGAAAATTCTGGGGAACCAACCGCCTTATTTCTAATTTTCGTGACTCAACTAAATCCTTTAACGCTAGCGATTTTGATGCTAAAGATAATTTTAATCTCACCGTATTCCCAAACCTACTTAGAACTTTGTTTTGCTCGATTAATTGAATACTATCAAGATAACTCCGCTGCTGAATGTCAGTGGCTAATTAAATTTTTAGAAGTTTGCCAGATTGCTCTAACTATTTATGGAGACAATGTTCAATACAATCTAGTGAATATGTCAGACAACAATCAAGAGGAACATTTGTTTATCGACCTCAATAACTGTCGAGTTTTTTCTCAACACAAACAAACACCCAAAAATCGAGATTAGTCATTAGCGCTGTCCCCGCTCGCGAACATTATTAGCGATGTATTCGTAGGGTGCGTCGCCATGAAAAATCCCTAAACTTAATCGGCAATCTGATAGCGACGCACCTTATACCAATTCACTATGAAGGTACACGCTCATACATGGTAAAGTAGAGGAGAGCAAATGTTGATTTTTTCGGGGAGAACTGGTATTAGTCATTAGTCATTAGGTGTACCCTACAGCTCAAATTTTGCAATCAAATCCAGTATCTTTTGATAATCAAAATTATCTAAATAATTCATCATAACTTCGGCAAAAATAGGATTATCGCTGCGAATTTCCTCAATTGTTTTGGCAATAAAATCGAAGTCAGCCTGATGGACTGCCTGTTTGAGATTGCGCGTCCATTCTGGGGAAACTTGCGGCTTAGAGTCCAACGTAAATATTGCAGCACTATCAGATATTTTTTCGGTAACAATAGTTGAACTCTCCGATACATTATTTACTGTAACATATTTATTGATAAGTTCAACAGGGCCGACTCCCGTCACAACTTGAATATCAAATTTGAAGACTGTGCCGCGTCCAACTTCGCTCTGGGCGGTAATGTCACCGCCCATTAATTTGATGAACTCGCGGCTGATACTTAATCCTAAACCTGTACCTTTTTGAACTTTTTGACCAGATGAACTTTGCACGAATAATTCAAATATACTGTCTAATTCCTCGGGGATAATTCCTAACCCTGTATCGGCAATTTCAAAGTAAATAAAAGCATTATTTTTTTGAGCTTCTGATAGATTGATATTATTATTTGGTTCTGGAGATATAGCTACTTCTATTCTGGGTCTTACTGTTACTGAAATTGAGCCTTTTTGGGTGAATTTAACGGCATTATCTAACAAATTAATCAGCACTTGTCGCAACTTAACATCATCAGCTTGTACGTACTGAGGAACATCGGGCGAGCGGTTGACAATTAATTGCAATTCTTTATTTTGTGCGGGAAGTTGAAACATATTTTGCACGTCGCCCAGCAAACGGTACAAGTCAAAGTTTTTTGGGTTGAGTGTCATGCGTCGAGCTTCAATTCTAGATAAGTCTAATATTTGATTAATGAGTTGAAGCAAGTGTTCTCCGCTGCGACGAATAATTTTAATATTCTCTTGTTCCTGCAAAGTTAAATTAGCACTGGGTTCTATTAATTGAGCAAAGCCGAGAATGGCGTTGAGGGGTGTTCGCAATTCGTGGCTCATGTTGGCAAGAAAGATGCTTTTAGCTTTGTTGGCAGCTTCTGCGGCTTCTTTGGCTTGTTTGAGTTCTTGTTCTGCTTGTTTGCGATCGCTAATATCAAGTATTATGCCGTGCCAGACGATATCTCCATTTTCGCGCAATTCTGGGCGAGAATAGCCTTGCAGCCATTTGAGTTTTCCCGATGCTGTCACAATCCGCCACTCGTGGGAAAATGGTTCAAGATTTGTGGCGCTGTTGACAATTGCCTCGAAGTGGCTGGGGCGATCGTCCGGGTGCATTTGTTCGTAGAGTAAAGCAGAGTTGTTTTTGACTTCCTCCGGCTCTAATTCTTGAATTTCTCGGCACATAGGACTGATATATTCCATCTTGACTGAGCCGTCGGGATGTTGCACGAATATGTAAAGTTCTCCGGGAACCGTGATCGCTAATTTGTGAAACAGAGCTTCGCTTTTTTGCAAGGCTAATTGTGCTTGTTTGCGATCGCCAATATCAATCCCAAATCCAAAAAGAAAGTCAAAATTGCCATTTTCATCCAAAACGGGCGTACCGTGCCACTCGACTAACAAACCCCGATCCGACTTGGTGACAATCCGGTGCTCATTAACCGTTTGCGGGCTGGCTTTGACGGCCTTAAAAATCGAGTGCAATCCGGCTCGATCGCCCTCGGGTACAAATATAGCTAAATAATCTTTGCCGATAACTTCTGCGGCAGTATAGCCCACAGCTTGCAGCATACAGTCATTCACCCGCAGGATTTTACCCTCACAGTCGATCGCCACAAAAAATATCGGAGAATTTTCGATAATCTTGAAGTTAAAGTCGCGCTCTTTGCGGATAATTTTTGTAGCTTGCTTGCGCTCCTCAATTTCGATTTCCAAGCGGGCATTGATTTCGGCTAACTCGGTTGTGCGCGAAGCTACTTCAATTTCCAGAGTCCGGTTGTAGTCAGCCAATATTTTTTCTGCTTGTTTGCGATCGGTGATATCTTGAAAAACAATAATCACATACAGGACATTGCCAAGAGCGTCAAACACCGGCATCGATCGCACTTGCAAAGGAATAATTTTCCCACCGAGGCGAATTTCCATATCTTCAACAATCATTGTTGCACCCCTCACAGCCCGTGCAAACGGGGACTTATCGATCGGGTACAGCCGATCGGTGCCTGCTACATAAAGCTGATAAGTTTCTGAGAGCCCTGCTGCGGTTGTACTTGGCATTGCCCTTTTGCCAGTGAGCTCTTCTCCCACCGAATTCATAAAAATAGTGCTACCTGTGGGAGTCAGGGCTGTGACTCCAACGGGCAAGCTTTCTAACAACTTGGCAAATTTTTCTTCACTAGACGCCAAAGCTTCAAAAGATTTTTTCAATTGAGCGGCCATTTCATTAAAAGACTGGGCTAATTTACCGACTTCATCCAGCCTGCTCACACCAACAGTGCGATCGAATTCTCCTTGGGCAATATCTTTAGCTGCTGCGTTGAGACGCAGCAGCGGCAGCGTTACCCACCTAGCTGTCAGAACTCCGGCAATGGTCGATAGCAGTAGCGCGGCCACACAAAGTACAATCGTATTGCGGGTATTTCTGTTAACTTGCCCCATGAAATCGGATTCGGGAACTGCGATCGCAATCAGCCAGTTCAAACCGTAACTATCAGAAAAAGGCACCACTGCCACAAAATAATCCTGCCCGTCTCGGTTAAATTTCAGTTGATGCTGCTGCTTAATCTCGCCAAAGCCCCCGAAGTATTCGTACAAATGCTTAGCTGCGGTACGAATAACAGGAGTTTGGCTGTCTAAAACATTCAGCCGCTCCGGCTGGTGCTTTCCCGACAACTTTCTAAAGGGTGATTCTTGACTCGAACTGGCAACCAGCAAGCCCGATCGTTCGATCGCGAAAATTTCCCCCGTTTTGCTAAACCTGAGGCGATGGAGATATTGCTGAATTTCCAAGATCGAAAAGTCTACCGCACTAACTCCCAGCAATTTACCATTGCGATCGCGAATCGGTTGACTCGCAGCAATAAACACAGTCCCCGGAGTAAAACCGGGGTAAATGCTCGTCCAAATTGGTTTGTTAGCTGCGACAGCTTCTTTGTACCAAGGGCGCTGGCGAGCATCGTAGGTTCCTGCTTCTACTTTTAATTGAACCGTGCGAGTTCCTCTGTTGTCTGTAGCGTAGTAAATGTTCTGAGAGTTGGTAGATTTGTTAGCGACGACAATTTGCAAGCTCTTGTCCTTAGGGTTGCGCCAAATGGCGAGACATTCTCCTGATTTTTCAGAACCGAGGGACATCCACTGAATGCTTTTAAACGATTGCATTTGCTGCCAAAGGAACTTTTCTGCCCGAGGCTGGCGGCTTTCTAACTGTAAGTTTAATTCCTTGCGATCGATCGCTTCAGCGTTGAGTTGATTTACCCAGTGAGTATTTTCGAGAACACCACTCAGCTTTTCTTCAACTCTTTTCCCCGTCTCCCCGATCAATTTCTGGGCGAGCTCTTCGACTGCTCTTTGTCCGTTGCGAAAGGAAAAATATCCGACCATCCCGACTGCTGCGACGATTTGCACCACAAAAGAGCCGACTAGAACGCAGCGCAGAGGTATTTTTGTGGGTTGTCGGACAGTTTGAAAGGCGAATCGGGACAAAGGCATAGGCTGCTGACTAATTGCTCCCTAACACTGTAACTGTTTCGACCCATAATTTCACGTAGGGCGATCGAAGCTGGTTGCTTCGGTGTCAGTCGATTTGAGATTTGAGATTTGAGATTTGAGATTTGGGAATGAACGAGCTCGTGCTGGCGATCGCCAGCACGAGAGTTGCATCAGACAAGATTGGAAAAGTCACTCTCCAATCGGGAAATACATCTGCTTGTCCGTCAAACTTCATCCTGAAATCCCTCGAACCTGTTCCTTTTCCTTCTTCCCTCTTCGTTGTTCGGGTGCATCTGGTTTTGGAATAGGGCGAAGCATGACCGCATATAAGGAGGGAGCATCTCAATTTGGCATTTACAGTGCGAGCGTCCCCGCTCGCGTGCTTGTTTGTACAAGCACGCGAGCGGGGACGCTCGCACTACGATAAAAAATGCTTCTTGCAAAACTGAGATGCTCCCTATAAGGAATGAGAATTAAATAACTTACAATTTTAATGATTGTGGGATGGGCGTCCCGCCCGTCTATAAGGGACGGGCGGGACGCCCATCCCACTTTTAAGAGTGTAAGTTATTAAATTTTCGTTCCTAAGTTATTAGTTATCATCTCATATTGACTCTTGTCATGCTTCGCCCCTACGGATATATTCGCCTTGCACAAGCCGCTGCACCCCGTTGTTCGAGCAACTGTCAACCGTCAACTATCAACTGTCAACTATCAACAGCTACGCGGAAAATCCCCCGCTTGTCCAAACGGATATAGCGAGGGGCGAGAATAGGTATTCTCAGAAAATATAAAGTAGTAGCACTGACTTTTATCGAGCCATTGCCATCTATAGAATCCATACTGTTTTAGGCGCACTGAAAAATTTCAGAACAAAATTTCAGAGCCCACTCTCTGCCAGCAGTCAATGCTTGAAGTCAAACCAACCCGTTCAAGCAAGAATTCAAAGCAAATTGTAAAGACCTAGGATACTTCTTCGCGATCGATTTGGCGCAGGTGAATGTGCTTGCGTCCCAGAGAAATTTCAAATTCATCTCCTGGCTGGAGTTCCATCTGCTTGGTGTAGGCAGCTCCAATCAGTAAGTTGCCATTAGATTGAACGCTAATCCGATAGCTAGCCGAGCGTCCGCCGCGTCCGTTGCCGTTTTGCTTCCCATCTAGCTGAATGCCTTCTGCATCAATCAGCGCATTCAGGAATTTCATCATGTTGACCCGTTCTACGCCGTTCTTGGTAACGGTATAGTAGCCACAGGCTCTAGCTTTTTCTTCCTTGGTCAGATTCTCTAGGTCTTTGACCTTTTTGATCAGATCTTCGCCTTCAAGGGGTTCGATATTTTTCTTTTTAGCCATTTACTGAGTCCTGAAATATTCAAGTGGTGTACGGATTTTTTCTCGGTTGGTTTTTGGTTTGACCAAGAAAGTTTAGCTTTATAGCCGGTCTTGACATACTCCCCCACCTAAAGGCGCTGGGATTCTGGGTTCAAACAGCGATTGCAGGTTCTTCACCTGTCTAACATCACCTCGCCCACAGGTTGATGCCCCAACCTGTTTGAGATTTTTTGAAATAAGAGAGTTGAGACCGGATTTTTATATCTCGCGAATCAACAAAGTCTACTCTATCATGAAAGCCGTCTTTTTAGGATGGGGCTTTAAACCCAATTGTTTGATAAAACTATATTACACCGATCGGCTCAATTGTTAACCACTATTGTCTAAATATTTTTAACAAGGTGGAGTCTTTCTTGAGGAGTAGCTGCCAGGAGCGTGCGAGCAATCTCTAAACTAGGTAGCATAAGCTATCAGCTATCAGCTAGCTGAATATTTGCCCCGCTCTTAAAATCCCATGAAGTTAACCACACGCGGACACTACAGTGTCAAAGCTCTACTGGATCTAAGTTTGCAACCTCGGTTCGGGCCGACATCGGTGAAATCGATTGCGAACCGACAGGAGTTACCCGCTCCATATCTAGAAAAATTGCTGATTGAAATGCGACGAGCCGGTTTAGTCCAATCTGTTCGGGGTTCCCAGGGAGGATATCAATTGGCTCGGGAGCCAGCTCAAATCTCTTTAGGACAAATCTTAGAGGCTGTAGGGGAAACTATTGAACCTTTACCTCGACATTCTCCTGACGCTACCCAACCAGAGGACTGGGTAACATTCAGTTTGTGGAACCGATTGCACAAAAAACTGGCCGAAGCGCTGTACAGTATTTCCCTCGAAGACTTATACTATGATGTCCGCAGTTGGCAAGCTGCTCTCGGAGAAGAAACTAGCTTTATCATTTAGATGGTAAGTTCATTCATTCGATCGCCAACTCACATGGACGCAACACTTGTTACCTACTCTGGTGGCACACGTTGCGGTGCTGTCCGCTTCACAGTCACGGTTGACAAACACTCGTCATCTGACTGCAACTGCTCTATCTGTAAAAAGAAAGGATTTTTGCACCTGATTGTGCCGCCCGAACGTTTTACCTTGCTCTGCGGGGAAGATGTTTTGACAACCTATACATTTAATACAGGCACTGCTAAACATACTTTCTGCCGGATTTGTGGGATTCACTCGTTCTATCGTCCCCGATCGCATCCCGATCAATTCGATGTCAACGTCCGCTGTCTTGACGACTATGCCGTTTCCCAATTTCAGATTCTACCCTTTGACGGTGTTAATTGGGAACAGAACGTACACGAACTGCACGACGAAAGTCATCTCAGCAGTTAAAATCGGCTCTAAAAAATCACACTCCGCTCGATGTAGCAGCAGTTAAAACAGCAGCTACCCGATCGCTCACTAGCGATCGAAGGGACTATCATGTTGAACACCATATATAATAATGCCGGATGAATTTACTGTTTTGATTTTAGCTGCGGTATTGGATTATTCGATCGGCGATCCTTGGGGTTGGCCGCATCCCGTGCAGGCGATGGGTTGGGCGATCGACCGCTATACTCGATTTGTCTTTAATATATGGAACAATCCCGCAGACAAAATGCCTCTCTCTGGCGATCGTCCCCCAGGCGAGCGGCACCAACTGCTGCTACGATGTGCTGGTACAATACTAGCGATCGGGCTGATTATAGGCAGTTATACTGTCAGTTGGTCGATCGTCCTTGCTGCTAGTTGGGTGCATCCTGTTTTAGGCATTGCCCTACAAACCATTTTGCTGGCTAGCTGTTTTGCCGGTCGCAGTTTGAGGGCGGCTGCTGAAGACGTGCTAGCGCCTTTAAAGGTTGGAGATTTAGTCAAGGCGCGAGAAAGGTTGAGCCTTTACGTCGGTCGGGATACCGAAAACTTATCTGAGCCAGAAATTCTGCGAGCATTGTTAGAAACTGTAACAGAGAATGCAGTAGATGGCGTGAGTGCCCCGCTATTTTATGGATTAGTTGGGTTCGCTCTGCCGCATCTATTATTAACTGTTATCGATCGACCGATCGCTCCTGACTCGATGTGGGATCTGGCGATAGTTCCCTGTGCGATCGCCTACAAAGCAGCTAGCACATTAGATTCTACCGTCGGCTACAAAGAAGCACCATACACAGATTTAGGATGGTTTAGCGCCAAACTAGAAGACGTGCTGACATGGATTCCTTGTCGGCTAACAGTGATTACTTTAGCCCTGATATCTGGCAAACCGATCTACGTTTGGCAGATTTGTCAGAGAGATGCTGTTAAAGATGCCAGTCCCAATTCCGGTTGGAGCGAGTGCGCCTACGCCGCCATCTTGGGAGTACAACTGGGAGGTACAAATTCCTATCGGGGAGTTATCAAACACAAACCGCTGTTAGGCGAGTCGATTCGTGCGATCGCACCGCAGCAAATTGACCAAGCATTGCAATTAACTCGGTATTGCTTTCTGATTTGGTTGGGACTATCATTGCTTGTTTATACTTTATTATCTTTTGTTCCCTAACAATAGAGCTGACCCGCAGACAGATACAGCCCTCCGACAGGAGTCTGGAAGGGGAGTATCTTAGTTTTGCATTTATAGTGCGAGCGGTATAATACTCGCGAGCGGGGACAGCACTATAATAAAAGATGCTTTTTTCAAAAATGAGATGCTCCCTCTGGAAGAGCCAAAAAAGTTTCGACGTTAGTAGTTCTTCTCCCAGATTCAACTGTCAAGTCAATCTAAAATCTAAAATCGTTCGACGCTGACACTAACGCCGAAGTCTCACATCTAATAATTGTTCCAACCCAGAGATTAATTTGTCCAGTCAATCTAAAATCTAAAATCTAAAATCTAAAATCCTTCGATTCGCCAACAGCCAACCATTAGCTCGCAGCCAGCAATGACTAAAATTATTAAGATTTTATCCCCGGATGAAGTGAGGCGGACTCTCACCCGCGTCGCTTCCCAGATTGTCGAAAAATCAGGAGCTCCTTCGGACTTAGTGCTGTTGGGGATTCATACTAGAGGAGTGCCTTTAGCTCAAATGTTGGCAGCTCAAATTGAAGTCCTCGAACAAGTCAAAGTATGCGTGGGTGCTTTGGATATTACGTTTTACCGAGATGACTTGGATCGAGTTGCGATGCGGACACCTGCTAAAACAGAAATTCCTTTCGATTTGACCGGCAAAACGGTGGTGTTGGTAGATGACGTTATATATAAAGGTAGAACAATTCGAGCGGCTTTGAATGCGGTAAACGATTACGGGCGGCCGGAGAAAATTTGGTTGGCGGTATTAGTCGATCGCGGCCACCGAGAAGTACCGATTCAGCCGGATTTTACGGGTAAAAAGTTGCCGACAGCCAAGGAAGAACAAGTTAAGGTTTATGTTCAAGAACTTGACGGGCGCGACGGAGTGGAATTGATTAAGGGTTGATGTCGCTCGTTAGCCTCGAAACATCCGGGACACAACTGACTTAGGTACGTAGTTGCGCTTTAGCGCTCTTTGCTTCATGAAAGAGCGCTGAAGCGCAACTACGTACCTTAACGGCAGAAACAGATTCTCAGTTTTTCCAATCAGTAGTATAGACAAGAGCGCCCAAGCGCAACTACGTACCTTAAAATCGGCAGTGCAGGAGTTGAACCTGCCTGGGGCGAATTATGAGTTCGCTGCCTAAACCGCTCGGCCAACTGCCGTTAGATCGACTTATGTCGATCCAACTCAAAAGTAGTATAACATAATTTCCCAGTCCGTGCTAGAACTAGAGAACAAAAATCAAAATCTTTTAGATCTGCCGAACCCGCGATCGCCTGCATCACCTCTGTGCTGGAGTCGATCGACCGGAATTAGCAGTTTCTACGACTTGGAATCAACTTATAGGCAATGGCAGTCAACAACCCACCGTTAAATCGGAGTACCGACTATAACGGGGGCTTGAAACATAGCCCTAGTTGACCAGACTCAGGCAGTAATGCCTGCGTTAGTGGCAAGGCGTTTAACTAATACGAGTTGGAAGTCCCGCACTCTATCCGTTTACAGGATGAGTGACGGGATGAAAACGAGCACCAAACAAATTGAGCGATAGCGAATCCATGATAGGCTCGAACTAAGCGGGGATGATAAGAGTAGCCGTGGTGGGCGAACTTTCCGTTGTATAAAGGCTAGACACCACCTATCAGTTTCTGACTGGTAGCCCCAATATCCAGCTAAGCCGTAAAAGAGCTGATGGATGGGTGAAAAAATCAACAATTCTACTCCTTGGGACACAGGGAGTCTGCCGGAAAAGATAAGTAATTATCTTGCTAGTGAGTACCACATAAAGGTGAGTAAAACCTACGGAGGGAGGATAAGACCAGCTTAGAGAGGGCTGCGAATAAGGCTCTCCCGTTGAAAGAGGAAGCCCGCACTCTATTTGTTTACAAAATGAGTGTCGGGTATGTCACGTTCTTACCTACGGATGCGTAGCTAGTCCGTAGCTCTAAAACTCTTAGGTTAAACAGTCATTTGGGAGACAGTGCCAAGCGAGAAAGTACCGACCACTAACTTTGTCGAAGCTAACATTACCGGAGCAATCCGAGAGGGAGCAATCCCCAAATTAAACGCCCCACTGAGGCGGGTAAGCGAAAGAACAATATCAGCAGCCTCTATCCTGTAATGTCAGCAGGTATGCCAGGGAGAATAACCACTTTTGAGGCGCAACGGTTTCCTTTTATGGAGATACATAATAATGCAGTATAGACCCTGGCCTCCCTTTCCTCTCACCGCCAAGCCGAGTATAGTTATGACGGGAGTCTCTAGGGAGGAAGAAAGGTGAATTCGACGGTAGTGCTGACTCTTATTCTGCTAACTCTAATGTTTGGAGCAGGTGTGACGAGTTCTGTTTGGGGATTTACTATAGGTCGCGAAGCGTTGAAAGGAACGACTCAACCTGATGTTCGCCCCAGCAACAATGCTGGAAGCGGCAAGCAGGGAGCTGCGGCTAGCAAAGACCAAGTGAGCATTTTGAAAGAAAAAGACATTCTCAAAACCGTCAAAGCGCGGGTAGAAGGTCGCGATCCTGACAAAAAAACAGCCGCGACAAATACTAAAGCAGACAAGGCAAGCTCTAAACCTGCCACAGCCAAAAAACCGGCTGCGGCAAATGCCAGTGCCAAGTTTCCCCTGAACAGTCGCGACGGGGGAGTAACTCTGGAAGTGAGCGCCGCCAGCCAGCGCAGCAACTCGATGCTGCTAGACGTGAGCATGAAAAACGAAGGTTCCCAAGCTGTGAGGTTTCTCTACAGTTTCTTGAACGTCACTGACAATCAAGGGCGGGCTCTTTCGGCGACTGCTGAGGATTTGCCGGCGGAACTTCCACCCAACGGGCAGGTGTATTACGGTACGGTGAGTATTCCTACAGCTTTGCTGGAAAATGCTAAGGAAGTTTCGCTGACGCTGACAGATTATCCAGGCCAAAAATTACAGTTGCAAATATCTGGCATTCCAGTGGCAAAGTAATTATTGGATTTGGGATTTGGAATGGCTGATGAATTAAGTGTTTGGAGCACGGGCTTACATTTGCATTATTTTCGGACAATGGTATGAGACAAAAGGAGACCAAACCTCCAGACTGTTGACATAAAGTAAATAATTTCCTAGAAATTCCTAGTAAATCATTGTAAAAGCTGGCACTATGGATTGAAAACAAAAATACCACCTAGCGATGACAAAATATGTCACACCGCGAAAAGCTTGCAAAATCCTGCAAGTCTCAGATAAAACCCTTAGAAACTGGGAACTTGTCGGCAAAATATCAGCAATCAGAACCCCATCCAACCAGCGACGCTACGACATCGACAGCGTTCTCGGAGGCAGACACGACCGAATTACAGCCATCTACGCCAGGGTTAGCAGCTATAAACAGCGAGAAGACCTCTACAGACAAGTCAGCTACCTCCAAAGTATCTACCTGCAAGCCAAGGTCTTCAAAGACATCGGAAGCGGACTCAAATTCAAAAGAAAAGCGCTGCTTGCCCTTTTGGGACAAGTCATGTCGGGAGATATCTCAGCAGTTGTGGTCGGACATCAAGACAGACTCGCAAGGTTCGGTGGTGAGCTCATCAAATGGATCTGCGAACAAAACAATTGCCAACTCATGGTTCTCAGCAGAAACGAGTTGTCTTGTGAACGAGAAATGGTTGAAGACATCCTTGCTATCATCCACGTCTTTAGCAGCCGACTCTACGGTCTGGGAAAATACAAATCTGCTATCAAAGAAGATTCGAGTTTACCCGGAAGCCAAGCTAGCAGCAAAATGGAGGACTTGGATTGCGGCAAGTAGGTGGTGTTACAACCAAGCAATTGCTATTCTTAAGGACGAAAAAATAGGCAAGTATGATTTAAGAAAAAAGATAATGGATTCGGCTCCCGACTGGGTTTGCGAACAACCTTACAACCCGCGACAGATGGCAGTGTTTCAAGCTTTTGAAGCACACAAAGCTGCTAAAAAGGCAAAAGGAACGGCAAAATTTAGAAGCCGTTTAGACACATCTCAAACTATCCGATTTCAAACATCTAACTGGAAGTTCGGGGCTTTTTACCCGCTTGCTACTAAAGGGCTAACCTTTAAAGCGTCCGAACCAATCGTTGAGGTAATGCAACACGAGCCAACACTCAGTTTGATCGACAGGCAGTGGTTTATCTGCTATGTGATTGACGAACCAAAAATAAAGCCGATCGATAGTGATTTAGCTGTCGCACTGGATCCAGGTGTTAGGACTTTTGTTACTGGTTTTGACGGCAGTGACTTTATCGAAATAGGAAAAAACGATATTGGTCGCATCTATCGGCTAGCAAGACATCTAGACAAATTAATGTCCCGCATTGGACTAAGTAAAGGGAGGCAATTCAAGCGACTGAGGTATTGCTTGCGGAAATCGGCAGCAAAAATTAGAATCAAAATCAAGAACTTAGTTAATGAACTGCACAAAAAAGCTGCAAAATATTTTGCAGCCAAGTACAAACTAATTTTCTTGCCAACCTTTGAAACACAGCAAATGGTTAAGAAAGGTAGGCGTAGGTTGGCGACTAAAACTGCTAGAGCGATGGTCACGTTGAGCCATTATCGTTTTAAGCAAATGTTGAAGCATCAAGCCACCAAACATGGTGGTGTTGTAGTAGACGTAACAGAAGAGTACACATCGAAAACTTGCTCAAAATGTGGGCATATCCACGCTAAATTGGGTGGAGCTAAAATCTTTAAATGTCCAGAATGCGGACACACTCTGGACAGGGATAAAAATGGCGCTTTCAATATTTTGTTGAAAGCTTTGAGAGATACCTCCCTGACAGGAGAGCTTGCTGCTTTTTCTGTTTTGCCATACACGGCTATTCTGGGCTTAGTCCGGGATTTACCGGGTTAAATGTATCTGATTCTCAGGTTCGATCGAGAAAGTTGTTCTAGGGAGAATTGTGTCACTTTTAGGGGCTAGAGTTCAGGAGATAGCTGATTTACCTGCGATGAGTTGGGCAGAGGTGCTGTCGCGGTTGCTGTCAGTGCTGCTGCTGATTGCGATCAATGCTTTTTTCGTGACGGCTGAGTTTTCGATGGTGACGGTACGCCGATCGCGCATCAATCAATTAGTCGAGGCCGGCGATGTTCCGGCGATAACTGTTCAATCTTTGATACACAGTATCGAGCGATTGCTCTCAACAATGCAGTTGGGAATCACTCTTTCTAGTTTAGCTCTCGGCTGGATTGGAGAAGATACGATCGCCGTACTGATCCGAATGTCGATCGGCTATTTGCCGCTACCAATCTATATCAAATCGGCGATCGCCCATTCTGCCAGCATCTCAATAGTAACTTTTTTCCTGCTAGCTTACCTGCAAATCGTACTCGGCGAAATCCTGCCCAAATCTGTAGCCTTAGTTTATTCCGAACAGCTAGCCAGAAGTTTAGGGCCTCCGAGTTTATTGATTTCCCGCTTGTTCAATCCCTTTGTGTCGTTTCTCAATCAATCCACGCGATCGCTATTGCAGCTTGCGGGAATCGAATACGAGCGCACGCACCAGCCAGTTACGCCCCAAGAACTGCAATTAATTATAGCGACTTCCAGCGAATCAAGCGGCTTGGAAGCAGAAGAGCGAGAATTGCTGAATAACGTGTTTGAATTTGGCGAAGTTTGCGTAGAAGAAGTGATGGTACCCAGGCCCAGCATTGTGGCACTTCCCAAGACGGCTACGTTTCAAACTTTGCTTTCGGAAATGGCGATTTCCAACCATTCCCGCTATCCCGTCACGGGAGATTCTTTAGACGATATTATCGGGATTATTGGCTTCAAACAACTGGCGAAACCCTTAGCTGAAGGTTTGCTATCTCCCGACACGCCGATTGTAACTTGGATTAGTGCGGTGAGATTTGTGCCGGAAATGATGCTGCTGGGGGAATTACTGCCTTTGATGCAGGGTTCGTCGGAAGAAATTGCGATCGTCGTCGATGAATTTGGCGGCATTTCCGGCTTGGTGACGCTGAGGGATTTGATCGCTGAAATTATCGGCCGCACTTACGAGTCGCCCGACAGCAAAGAAATAGCTTTGCAAGTATTGGACGATCGCACTTTTTTAGCGCAAGCGCAGTTAAATGTAGATGATGTCAATCAAATATTGAATTTGGACTTGCAGGTGACAGACGAATATCAGACAATCGGAGGTTTTCTGAGTTATCAGTTGCAAAGAATGCCGGCGGTTGGGGAAGTTTGGCGCTGCGAAAATGCGGAACTTACAGTAGTTTCTGTGTGCGGGCCGCGGTTGGATCAGATTCAAATTCAGTTGTTGAGTGCGACGGCGGGCGATCGAGTTTTGGGTGAAGTTGCAGCGGCGGGCGGGGAAGTTGGGGGAAAAGGGCGATCGAATGGCGGTTTGAGAGGTGCGGCGAAGTTTTCTAGTTAATACCAATTAAAAAAATAAATGCAACAATATTGGTAGGGTGTGTCGCCAGAAAGCTTACCTTAAAAGAGATGAACAATCAGCTATGGCGACGCACCACCGACAAGATTTCAGCAAACAAACTCAACCTCAATTATTGTACAATACCGTTTACTTAAGACCGCCCTGGGGGTAAAACCCTCTGAAAAATAGATACGGAGATTGCTTCGTTCCTCTCTTCGGACTATATTAAGTAAACCGTATTGAATTATTGTAGAAACATTTTTTTGAATTGGTATTATATTTGGATTTTGATGGGGAGGACGATCGCAAATAGCTGATATGCTTTTAGTCCCATTGAATGAATGCGCTGCCACACGAAATTCAAAATAAACAGGACAATAACTAATGTTGGAGGAACAAGCTAAAGTCCTTTAATATCAAGCTTTGTGCTGTTCGTAAGAGTTTTTGCGGTATCAAGCATTCGGGAAAACTTCCTCTGAAAACATACGGCGCAGAATCTCATAGAAGGGTTCACAATACTGCGCTTGTTCGGGTGACAGACAAGCCCCAATCTCCTTACGAAGTAGGTGAGTCATCTGGCTGACGAGCTCCCAACTGACATTCAGTCGAGGGTAAATCATCACGCACAGGGGAAATAGTTCGGTTTCTAGCGCGTGCAAATTGCCTTCGAGCAAACAAACCCACATATAAACCTGAAACATCTCGACATCACGAACACTTGATGTACGGATATGTTGACTGTTGAGGGGCCCAGAATAACAGCGATAGCGTGGGTACAGTTGATTCACTCGATCGACTACCCGTTCAGCAATATAGCTCATCTTCGACATCAGCAGGCGAACAGATTGCACCGGAATCGCATTCGGTGGATGCTTTGCAGCAGCTTGGTATGCGCGTTGCAGTGGCATATATAAATGATCGTCTAGCATCTTGACGTAGTTACCAAAATTTTCCTGTTCTCCCTCAGGGAGCAAGTCCATCAACTGCGTTCCCGTGTAGTGATATTGCATCGCCACAAAGCCAATCACGCGGGGATCAATTGCTGTAACGTGCTGTCGGACTTGTCCGAGAACTGGGCTCACCTTGTTGACTATACGATAGGGCGACAATTGCTCGCTATATGCTTCGATCGCAAACTTATAAACTTGATGAATACCACCAGAAATATACCAAGGATCGATCAGATCCGTATCTATACCGTGTTCAATTAACGTTTCTGCCAATAGGTAGTCAGTTTTTGTCCAGGATTTTGCACTCACAGAACGCAGCGATGTCAACATTTGTTTTGCCATACTGATACGCCGTCGTTCGATAAATTTATCCTCACCCACAACCGCAGGGGTACCGCTTTTCATCTGTTGTAGATACTTTTGCGCGAAGGAAACAGATAAGTCTACCGATGGTGATAGCGGATCGAATGATATGGAGCTGAGCAAAGAAGGATGAGTAGTCATTGATTTAGTATTTATTCTGTCAAGGTTAGATGCTGATGGCTTTTCAGTCACACATTCATTTTTTGCGAGAGACAATTGTGCGAATGCCGGAGTAGATTTAATCTAGAATTTGGTAGCAAATGATGGCGATAATAGCGATCGCTATTGTTTGTTGAAGCATTCGATCTTAACTATAATCTCCTAAAACTCCAGGATTCAATCGTATAAATACTGATAAATATAATAAACTTCGCAGCCATTTCCGAGTCAATACCGTACTTGTAGGTAGACTTTCAAATTAAATAGTTGGCTGACTTTGTGCAACGCCTATATACCACGCTGGTAAGGTCAAAAAACGGCACTTGTCGCTGGAACCGAACTCCTTAGCCGAAATACCGAAGCTAGAGACTGTTATTGTTCAAAATTAGCCTAAAATTGCCTGATTTAACGATCGTGCTAGACAGTGCTGGCTGTATGTACCCAGCGGGTGCATCTGGTTTTTGAAGCCTGAAGAAGCATGACCGCATATAAGTTATTAGTTATCATCCGATATTGACGGAGGTCATGCTTCGCCCCTACAAACATATTTGCCCAAGTGACATGCACCCTACCCAGCACTGTTCGGCGGAATAAATTTAAATTGCACAAAAAGCAGGAAATCGCTATTTTGCTTGAGATTTTTTCATATTTCAAGCAAAGAAAATTGATCGAGAGCTTGATTTCAAAATCAAAACCCTTAAACTTGACGAGACTCGCGGTGTTCAAAATCAATCTATCTGCATTGCCAACCCTACAAATTGGTTAATTTCAGTGAGTTAAACAATCAATTAGTGCGGATTGAAAGGGTGCATCTGGCGCAAGGCAAATATATCCGTAGGGGCGAAGCATGACCGTAGAAAATAGGAGATTATAACTAATAACTTATATGCGGTCATGCTTCGCCCTCTTCAAAACTCAGATGCTTCCTTGCAAACCTGCAATATTAAGCGTAAGGCACCGGATCTTTTAATCCTAATTCGTCAAAAGCAGCCAGCCGCAACCGACAAGAATCGCAAACGCCGCAGGCACTTTCGCCACCTGAATAACAAGACCAAGTTTGTGTCCAAGGCACTCCCAACTTGTTGCCCAATTGAATAATTTCGGTTTTTTTAAGTTCTATCAAAGGTGTGAAAATCTTAATAGCTTCTCCTTCCCTTCCCTGCTTGGTTCCCAACCGAAATACTTCCTGCATGGCTTGGATGTAATCGAGGCGGCAGTCGGGATAGCCGGAATAATCTAAAGCGTTGACACCGATGTAAATTCGCTGAGCTCCTAGGGTTTCGGCGTAGGCGAGGGCAAAGCTGAGAAAAATGGTATTTCTAGCTGGAACGTAGGTAACGGGGATGTTTTGCGACATTTCTGCCAGATTGCGATCGATCGGCAATTCTATCTGATTGTCTGTCAAAGCCGAACCGCCCCACTGCGTCAAGTCAAAGTTTACCACCTGATGCACCTTAACCTGTGCTGAAAGTGCGATCGCCCGTGCTGATTCTAACTCTCGCCGGTGTCTTTGCTGGTAGTCAAAGGATATCGCGTAACATTCGCAGCCGTCGGCTTTCGCTTGATACAAAACAGTTGAGGAATCCAGCCCTCCCGACAATAAAATAACTGCTTTCACTTAAAACATCCTCGATTGCATCAGGTTTTATATTTATATCAAATCTGTTGTCACTTGACAAGATAGGAAGTACGGTTGAAACCGCGCCTACAAAAACGTAGGCGTTAGCCTTCCCGAAGGGTAGTCAGCCGGACGCCGACTGAAGAAGATAAAATAATTTTAACCGCATAAGACGGCGGTTGAAACCGCGTCTACAAAAACGAAGTCCGCCTCCGCGGACTGAAGAAGATTAAATAATTTTAACCGTCGAGTTTTCTTCAACCCGCGGAGGCGGGTTTTGTTTGTATAGAAGCGGTTTCAACCGCCGAGTTTTCATGCAACAAATCGTCTAGTTCCCGGTAATCCGGCAAAGTTGTATCAATTGCTCTACCCTGCCGCAAAACTGTGCGATCGCGCTGCGATCGAGATAACAATTCGCTAAAATTCCGCGCCTTAAACAAAATCAAATCTGCGGGTAAACCAACTCCGATTCGTCCCAAATTCGGCAATCCCATTAAGTCGGCTGGTGTGGTTGTGACTGTGCGCGGCCAATTTTCCCAAGGCCGATCTAAATGGGCGATACGGGCTGCCATATTCAAGACTTCCAAAACATCGTGATCGCCAAATCCGTAAAACGGATCGCGACAATTGTCGCTGGCAACTGCGACGGGAATTCCTGCTGCTTTTAGTTCATGCAAGACAGTCACTCCGCGCCACCTCGGTGTACGCCCAGATTGTTTGGAATAGGAGAAAGCACGACTTTTCTACCTTTCCAGCCATTATGCCTGTACTTTCTAGACACTTTCTATTTGTTTAACGTATTTGCGTCATTACAGCCGTTGAGACAGCTTACTTGTAAGCCCGCAGCTTCTAGAGGGATTCTAGTCAAAAAAAAATACCCCTGGTTGGGGGTATGTCCTATCTATTTATGACTTCTAATCCTTGGCGGGTGTAAAGATGAGTTTTGCTAGCCTAGCTCCTCGACACTCGCGGTAGAAGGGTACGT
>NZ_JAEQDE010000064.1:0-39890 GCF_020737865.1 Microcoleus sp. PH2017_35_SFW_U_B | reverse complement strand
TCCCCATTCCCCATTCCCCATTCCCCATTCCCCATTCCCCATTCCCCATTCCCCATTCCCCATTCCCCATTCCCCATTCCCCATTCCCCATTCCCCATTATGCTAATTCCCTTAACTCGCGAAACCTTTCAAGAACTAATTCCCCCCGTGGCTACCGGAGCACAATACAAACATATTTGGGGGAAACCGCCCGATTTTTTAAGGCGAATATTAATTTCTGCGGTAGCTGTAGTTCTCTTGCTAGTAGTTTATAATTTTGCCGGTTCCGATGTCGGGCCTCTAGTTTTAATTGTCGGATTGATCGCTGGTTTGTACTGGCTGTGGGGGCCGATTTTCTGGGCTAGTTTGCGGAATGCAGAATGTCGTAAATATAAATACTGCGGCTTTTGGCAAGGGCGAGTATTGGATATTTATATCACCGATGAAGTCACAAGTCAAGAAGAAACAGTCAATCAAAAAGGACAACTTGTAATTGTTGACAACCTAGAACCGCGAATTAATTTAGAAGTTGGCGACAAAACCGGATTTACTACTACGCTTCGAGCTCCATTGCAGAAAAGTCATCAGGGAATTGTCCCCGGTCAAGCTGCTTTAATGTTAATCATGTCGAATCAAGAAGATTTGGGCAGAATTGCCAAAGTTTCGGATATTTACATTCCCAGCCGCGATGTGTGGGTGAGCGATTATCCTTATTTGCGTAAGGATTTGTTTGTGGAAATGAGCCAGCAAATTAAAAAAGGCAGACAGAAAAAAGGGCGAGATACTGATAATGAAAGTACAAGGGTGAAAAGGCGATCGTCCGCTGATTATTGAACAAAAAAGGTTCGTAGTGAGGACTTTAGTCCGCATCAGGTTCGTAGTGAGGACTTTAGTCCGCATCCAAATCAAATGAATTGAGGCTGTGGCGTTGTCAACGGTTTTGTTCACAAAGGACAGGGTGCGTCAGACAAAACGGGTGCATCTGGTTTTTGAGGAGGGCGAAGCATGACCGCATATAAGTTATTAGTTATAATCTCCTATTTTCTGCGGTCATGCTTCGCCCCTACGGATATGTTCGCCAAAATGAGATGCACCCGACAAAGCAACCAGCAATGCAAAAAAAATTAACTTGCTGACGCACCCTACAAAAACCCAAAAACCTTATAATTGCGATCGCACAAAACGTGCTTTCACAGCATTACTGCGGCTTAGTTTCCGATGATTTTTGAAGGTTTTGTGCGGCCCGAGGATAAGCATCCTTAAGAATCGCCTTAACTTTTGGCTTCTGTTCAGCAGTGAGATTAATTTCAGTCAAAGCTTTACGCATTTTTTCACCAGACTTCAGCTTAGCGTTCAACTGTTTGTATTGCTCAGCCGTGAGTACCTTTGCGAGTTTTTCACTAACTTCCTTGCGCTTCTGTGTGCGTTCAGCATCAGAAAGCTTTGGTTTCTGGGAATTTGTGGGATTTGCAGCCACCGCGTCAGGTTTAGCATCTTTAGAAGCAGCAGCATCCGCCTTTGTTTTCGACACCGCGTCAGATTTAGCAGCATCGGAGGAAGCAGTATCCGCCTTTGTTTCTGATGAAATAACTGGACTCGCCGCAGTCGCATCGGGTTTAGCAGCATCGGAGGAAACAGCATCCGCCTTCGGTTTCTCTAAACTTACGGGATTTTCCTTAGCTGGATTAGATTCCGAGGCTTCCGGGGTGTTGGGTGGCGCACAAGCAGACAAACCGCCAATTAACATGACACCGGCGAGAATAAATGCTGGTGCGATCGTACTTTTCATGATTCACTGCCTCTAGTTAACTTTGTTCATCAATGTTATAGCGTAAAATCGATCGGCGCATGACCCAAGACTCCTAACTTCACCAGTCAATCGATTTTAGATTTTAGATTTTAGATTTTAGATTTTAGGGTGTTGCTTAATCAGGGTAGGAAAAAAATAAGTTGAAAATCCCCAAGCTTTGTCGATACTGGTTTCTATGACTGGCATATTTAGCCTTTCATACCGTAAATCAGCAACGCCAGCATTTTTTTATTATAGTGCGAGCTGTCGCGAGCTCGCGTATTCTACTCGCGAGCGGGGACAGCACTATAAATGCCAAACTGAGATGCTCCCAATACGATCGCCATTAACGCCAAAAATTACCAAAATAAATTAAATCAAATAGCTCTTGACATCAAATTTAGAAAAATTTATAATTGTAGGGATACCAAAAATTATTATAACTTGAGCTTCCTAGAATTATTCAGCCAAGAGACTTGCCCCCAGTTTACCGAACAAATCAAAGCTGACCTAGGTTACTTCAAACACGGTACCAACTTGCTAGAGAAAGCAATGGAAGCAATGAGGGGCGTAGTTGCGATCGAAGAAGCCCGTCGCGATGCAGAATTAGAAGCAACGATTTAAGCAGTAGGTTCAGCCTTGGGAGTTGTGGGCATAGTAGCCAGCATTGCTCCCTACTTTATTGAGTTATTTGAGACCGCGGCTCGACCGTAGGGTAGTATATTGTGATAAAGTTGAGACCCACAATTCGCAGTCAGTAGAAGTTCTGCGATCGAACATGAATCCTAAAAAATCTGCCAAGAAATCTCCGCCTAAAGCTGATATCGCAGCCGAGGGAAAGCAACAGGACGATCGCCAGGAATTATTTCCAGTGGTGGGAATTGGAGCGTCTGCGGGTGGATTGGAAGCTTTTATGGAATTGCTGAGCCATTTGCCGATCGATACAGGCATGGCTTTTGTGATGATTCAGCATATGTTACCGACTCAGGAAAGTTTGTTGACCGAGATTTTAGCTCGATCGACTCAGATGCCCGTAAATGAGGTGACAGATGGGATAAGTGTAGCACCGAATCAGGTATACGTCATCCCCCCGAATGCCAGCCTGACGATCGAATCCGGGGTGCTGAAGCTAATGCCCCGCGGCAGGGGACGCGGGGCGTTTATGTCCGTCGATACATTTCTGATTTCCCTCGCCGCGGAAAGGGGGAACAAAGCCATCGCCGTCGTTTTGTCCGGGGGCGACGGCGACGGGGCCAGAGGATTAGAAGCGATTAAAGGCGCCGGCGGTATTACTTTTGCTCAATCCGAAGCATCGGCACAATTCACCAGTATGCCGCACACTGCGGTGGCGACCGGTCACGTAGACTTTATCTTGACGCCGGAACAAATTGCCCAAAAGATCGCCGAAATCGGCTGCCATCCCTACATTGCCGATCGAGCTGCGATCGAATCAGCAGCCAGCCAAGATGCGATCGCCACGATCTACAATTTACTGCTATTGGCTACAGGAGTTGACTTTACTCACTACAAGCAAACTACCTTGAAACGGCGGATACAGCGGCGGATGTTGCTCTACAAGCTGGAACGGATCGAAGATTATGCCGCATATCTCCAAAACACTCCGACAGAAGTCACGGCGCTTTATGGCGATGTCTTAATTCACGTCACCAGCTTTTTTCGGGATTCCGAAAGCTTTGATGCTCTAAACAGCAAAGTGTTTCCCGAAATCGTCAAAAATAAATCGCCGAAGTCGCCGATCCGAATTTGGATTGCCGGTTGTTCCACGGGCGAAGAAGCTTATTCGATCGCCATTTGCTTGCTAGAGTTTTTAACAGAGCGAGACATCGATTTGCCGGTGCAGATTTACGCTACAGACATCAGCGACAGCGCGATCGCGATCGCCCGCAGCGGCTTTTATACTAGCAGTCAAGTCGCGGATATTTCGCGCGATCGCTTGCAGCGGTTTTTTGTTCAAGTCGAGGGCGGATATCAAATCGCCAAACAGGTGCGCGAACTCTGTGTTTTTGCCAGACAAAATTTGATTAACGATCCGCCGTTTTCGCGGATGGATTTGATTAGTTGTCGGAATGTGCTGATTTATCTGGGATCTTTGTTGCAGAAAAAACTGCTGCCAATGTTCCACTACGGACTCAGCCCCGAAGGCTTTTTGCTGTTAGGTACTTCGGAAACGATCGGTGAATTTGCCGAATTGTTTGGGCTGTGCGACCAAAAAAACAAAATTTATGTCAAAAAACAGTTATCGCATTGGCTGAGCATTGATTTAACTGCCAGCCAAAATCCTCTGACAGCCATCAACCCTCCACTGCTGGTGCCGCCAAGCTGGAACGAAATGGAAATGGAGAAACAAGCCGATCTAATTGTTTTAAATGAGTATGCCCCCGTCGGCGTCGTAATTAACAGCGCCAGCGAGATTTTGCAATTTCGAGGACAGACGAGCAGCTATTTAGAACCGGCTCCGGGTAAGGCGAGCTTTAATTTGCTGAAAATGGCAAAATCGGGATTGCGCGTCCAATTGCCGGAGGCAATTCAACAGGCCAAAAATTAGCAGTTGCCGAGCCAACGCACAGGCTTGCAAATTATCGAGGTTGAGCAAATTGAGCTAAATCCAGTCATTGAAAATGCGATCGAGGTGGTTCGTTTGGCCGCAGCAGCCAAAAATATTCAACTTGAATCGAGGATCACTCCTTTATCCCTAAAACTGTTGGGCGATCCAAGCCGCTTGCAACAGGTACTGTGGAATCTACTTTCAAACGCGATTAAATTCACCCCAGCCGGAGGCAGAATAGACATCTCATCAGACTACATTGATGGCATGGCTCAAATCCAAATTCGCGATACTGGTAAAGGCATTGACGCTGATTTTCTTCCCTATGTGTTCGATCGCTTCCGTCAGGCGGATAGTAGCTATTCTCGAAGCAACTCTGGATTGGGCCTAGGACTCTCGATTGTCTATCATTTGGTAGAACTCCACGGCGGTAGTATTCGTGCAGAAAGTGGCGGTGAGGAACAAGGGGCAATGTTTACCCTCAGGTTGCCGCTGCTAGCAGATACGCAAAAAAGTTCAGCGCTTTGTGTTGTAGAAGCAGTAGCAGAAGTAGATGTTGCTAACCAGCCTGTAGCGGCAATGGCACAGATTCCATCCTTGGCTGGTGTACGAGTGCTGCTGGTGGATGACGAAGCATATCTGCGTCAGTTATTCACAACCATGCTGGATGAGTATGGAGTTGAAACTAGCGCAGCGGCATCAGCAACTGAGGCGATCTCAATGTTGAGAGCAAATCCCGATCGATACGATCTACTTCTTTCTGATATTGGAATGCCAGAACAAGACGGTTATTCGCTGATGCGGCAGATTCGGACACTGAGTGTGGAGGAAGGGGGAGAAATTCCTGCTGCGGCGATCACGGCCTATGCTAAAGATGACGATCGTCGATCGCTGCGGGTTTTCAGATTCATGTCGCTAAGCCGATCGATTCAGCTCAATTAGCATAGATCGTGGCTTATTTAACTGGGCGAATTTAGGAATGAGAATTAAATAACTTACAATTTTAATTATTATTGTGGGATGGGCGTCCCGCCCGTCCTTTCTGGACGGGCGGGACGCCCGTCCCACAAATATGTGTAAATTATTTAATTCGCGATCAAAAAGGTGAGGTATGACTGACAGGTTATATAACCACTGAAACCAAGAGGGCTCTCTTCCCAACAACGTCCGCGAATCTTTCGCTAGATCCGCTATATCATTCCGTTTATATCATTCCGATGCAAACGGATTTGATATGAAGAACTGATTATATCAATTCCGATTACTTCTCCGAATCGCCGCGATCTGACTTGTCAAAAAACGCCGTTAGCGAGTTCCAAGCAGACTTAGCAGTCTCTTTCAATCGAGCACCAATCGACTCAATTTCTCCCACAACCACGTGCCAATTCTTTTCAGTTTCCTTGTGAATGTGCTCAACAGCTTGATCGATGCGATCGCGTTCGACTAATTTATTTTGTTCCACCGCTTCCCGCGCTTGTCGAACCGCTTTCAAATAAGCTTCGCGACTGACTTCGCCGGCATCTTGCACCTGGGCTTGAGCTCGCGTTTTAATCGCATCCACCACCAGCCAATTTTTCTCGGATTCCTTTTTGAGTAGGCTGACAGCCTCAGTCATTCTCTCTTTGGCGATCGACTTATTTTGTTCGATCGCGCCTGAAGCCTTCTGGAGGGCTTTCAAATAAGCTTCGCGGGTGAGATCGCCCGCTGCTTGGACTTCGGCGGCGGCGCGTTTTTTAATTGCTTCAAACAAAGCGGCTGTTTCTGCGATCGCTTCGGGCGTAGCATCCGGCATCTCCTTTGTGACGATCGCCGTCGTTTCGGGAGTAGCCTCTACAATTGTTACTTCAGTTACTTCAGTTACTTCATTCAAATTTGGATCAGTCATTGCGATATCTCCTTTGGTAATCCGCAAACACAGACTTTGTTATGTACTGCCAGAATTAATTCTGGCCCTTAAGACTTTGTACCAGAAAGAATTGGTTGAAAGCCCCAAGCCTTTGAGGGAGAAATTAAAATCAGACTATTCATTACTCGATTCCTCGGACTTCTAGGTAGAGGTCGCTTTTAAACTGTCAACTGTCAACTGTCAACTGTTGAACCATAGCACCAGAACTCATGCTGGCTGTTAAAACTTTCGATTTGTAGCGCCACAATTCATTCTAACACTTATTAATAAGAACCAGTCAATTCTTGTTCCAGCTTCATCAAATTTTCAATCCGCGATTCGGTAGTTGGATGAGTCGAAAACAGACTTCTAAACCAATCACCAGCAGACGAATTCACAATCAACAGCGGCGCAAAAGCTGGATTACCATCTAAAGGCATTTGCCGCGCCCCACTTTCCAACCGCTGCAAAGCCCTCGCCAAAGCCCTTGGATTGCCCGTTAACCGGGCAGCCCCCGCATCCGCCGAAAACTCCCGCGTGCGCGAAATGGCTAGCTGAATCACCGAAGCAGCCACCGGTGCGAGGATAATTGTCAGCAGCAACCCTACAGGATTCGGGCTGTTGCGATCGTCCCTACCCCCAAACCACATACTGTAACTCGCCATTTGCGCCAACCACGAAATCGCCCCCGCCACCGTAGCCGCCACCGCTTGCGTCAGCGTATCGCGGTTGTTAATGTGAGTAAGTTCGTGGGCAATAACTCCTTCGAGTTCGTCCTCTGAAAGCATACTCATAATCCCTTCTGTCACCGCAACCGCCGCGTGTTCGGGATCGCGCCCGGTAGCAAAAGCGTTAGCAGACGCAGTGGGAATAATTTGACACTCCCCGGCAGTCAGGGCGCGTTCTTGGTTCACAGACATACCTTAAAATTGTCCATCCTTTCGGCAATACTTAAACCAAAAACCCGTTCGATAGAACCTGTGTTTTGAGCCTAAGAAAGAACAATCCCAGAGGGCTTATCTCCCCAAGCGATAGAGAGTTTCCTCTCTTGTTCCCGTGTGTCCCACGGTACGTTTAATATTCAAGATTTTAGTTTTCTGGTCTGGGTTACGTTAGTTACCCTAGCTATGTTTTTCGTGGTGTTCGCCACCCACTAACCATTATTATTTCCCGACCTGTCGTTTGAGCTTAGTGTCTCATGTGTATCGGCGGTTATTCTACCTGTAGTATTACTCTATTATACCATCTTGAACAAGAAATTTAGATAATTAAATCCGTCCTTTTAGGACGGGGCTTTAGACCCAATTTTCTGGTAAACTCCCGGCATCGGTAAATTAGCGCGCTGGGCCAGCCTTTCCACCATTGTATAAAGTCCCGGCGCTTGGCTAGCAGTTACCGGCACAGCCCCGTAAGCCGCCAAAGCGATTTTATCCGAGTAAAACCACGAACCTAAGTTCATGGCTGCGGCCAAACCAATGCCGATAATTGCACCGCCCGAACCGCCGATTACCCAATAGCTAACGGTAATTAACAGCGCACTTAACAAGCCTAACAAAGCAGCAGTTTTAATTTGATTCATTTCGGGACTCTCCCTGAAAGCACTCATTCAGTTGACAGTTGACAGTTGACAGTTGACAGATTAGAGCGACCTCTACCTAGAAGCAAGAGGATTGGAGTAATGAATAGTCTGATTTTAATTTCTCCCGATCGGGGTTCCGGCTTTAAACCAATTCTTTCTGGTAAATTAAGCAATAATCTCGATCGACCTTCAATAGTTGTTTGCATGGAATTTCGCCGCCGCCTACCAACAACCGGGTTGCGATCGCAGTATTTGGTGACATCACAGATAATTTTTGATTATTCGGGTTTTTTTGACTCTGTTCTCTTACATTCTATCTACCCAAGTTGAGCTCGCGTGTAGGATACCGCCAACTTGCAGGTACGGTTTAGCGTACTTTAGTTTTTAGTTGAGTGCATCTGGGTTTTGCAAATATGTGTGTAGGGGCGATCGCATGACCGCAGTAAATATGAGATTATAACTAATAACTTATATGCGGTCATGCGATCGCCCTCTTCAAAAACCTGATGCACCCCTTTAATTTCTGATAAATCGCTCCACCTCAAAATACAGACTACCAAGAAACCCGGTTGCTAAACACTGTAGAAATTTGAGATTTGGGCCTTTCAAGTTTCCAGCGGCAACTGTCCGGCATCGCCAGCATATAACAAGTGGTGAGATTTTTGAGCGTCCAGCCAAGATTTAGGAAATTGGTATTGAGATAGGAGGATATCTGCGATCGCGACTTGCATCTGATGCGCGCAGATATCGGGTGGCACTTTACCTGTGCCCGTACCCATGCCGGGAATCGCGATCGTTTCAATGATATGTTTGACCGGCGTTCCGTCTGGAACCGTGCCAAATTTTACGAGAGTTAAAATAGCCCTGGTTGCTAGATAAACATTGACTGTCTCTGTTAAAATTGTCGGAACCCGCATGGTTGGGGCAGCAATTAAATAGGGAATTTCGTCATGATCGGTATCGACAACTTCGGCTAATCCTACTAATAGTTCGCCGTGATGGCGAGTCTGAATTAGTTTTTGCAGGCGTTCTGGAACGTGACTTCCAAAATATTCAGCAATCTCTAAATTTAAGCCGCCGTCCATGAAGCCAAAACTATTCGCTGGACTCACAATCGCATCGCATTTCACATCAAAGATTGAACCGCGATGTATCTTGACATTCTCGATATTGCCACAAGTGCTTTCCCACGCTCTAACTAAGTTATCGTCTACGGCAGCCAGCACAATTTGCATACATACTCTCTATAATTTTTTAAATGGCGATCGCCCTTTTAATCATACAATAGTTTAGATGAGTCCGCTGAATCTAAAATCTAAAATCCTTTGATGCTGCAAGACCCGAATCTCCGCCACCCGATCGCAATTAGTTTCGGTGCCATTGTCGGCGCATTGAGCCGGTATTATATCACCTTGTGGTTTGCCAACCGTTTCGGAACGGCTTTTCCCTACGGAACTTTTTTTATCAACATCACCGGTTGCTTGGCTATGGGATTTTTTATCACCCTGATTTTTGAACGGGTGCCGACGGTTCCGTCGGAGGTGCGGTTAATGATAGCAACGGGATTTTTGGGGGCTTATACTACTTTTTCGACTTACGGTTTAGAGACAAATGTCTTGTTGCGCGATCGCTTTTACAGCTTTGCCACTTTTTACTGGGCTGGCAGTGCCATACTAGGAGTAATTGCCGTTCAGTTAGGCAGCATTTTAGCACGAATTGGCAAATAGATAAAATACTAATCGAGCATCTGTAGGGAAACTGCAATGCCGTGTCCGGCTTGCGGCTCGTCTAATGAAAAATAATTTATATGAAATCAGCACTTGTAGCAATTAATTTTAAAATTAATCTAAAAATTAATTTTTTTCAGCTCGACCAGGTTTTGGCGATCGCTCCTCAATTCCGCTTTAATTGATATCTTGCAGATTTTACCAGAAAGCATTGGTTTAAAGCCCCAAGCCCGATCGCGATAAATTAAAAGAAGAGGATTCATTACTCCAATCCTCTTCCTTCCTTTGTCAAGTGCTGTCAACTGTCAACTGTCAACTGTCAACTGTCAACTGAATGAAGCATTCCCGTCAGCAGGTATTGCTAAAAATGAGTTTATGAGGTATACGTATGGAAACCCAAGAATCAATGTTAAGACCAACGGAGGCAAACTCGTGTCTGCGGACAAATATCAGTTTTCAGTTTGTAAAAGTTTGTGACCAATGACCAATGACCAATGACCAATGGCTAATGGCTAATGGCTAATGGCTAATGACCAATGACCAATGACCAATGACCAATGACCAATGACTAATAACTAATGACTAATAACTAAAGTTAAATAACAAGCGAGGGAGTTTAGTTGTGGTAGTTAAAATAGCAACAGAGTGCCTCATTACCTTAAAAGGTGTCAGCAAGGCTTACCAGCAGCCCAACGGTCAACAAATATCTATTTTAGAGCCAATAAATTTAGAACTGCGATCGGGCGAAATAGTAGCTTTACTAGGCCCTTCCGGATCTGGCAAATCTACATTAATGCGGATGATTGCTGGACTAATCCCCCCCAGCGATGGTGAAGTTCTCTATCACAATCGTCCCTTAGTCGGCTTAAATCCTGGGATAGCGATTGTCTTTCAAAACTTTGCCCTTTATCCCTGGCTGACGGTACTAGAAAATGTAGAATTAGGATTAAAAGCTAAAGGAGACTTGCCAGAACCGCGCCGCCAAAAAGCCTTGCGAATGATTGATATTATCGGTTTAGACGGATTTGAAAATGCTTATCCGAAAGAACTGTCCGGCGGAATGCGGCAGCGAGTGGGATTTGCTAGGGCTTTGGCGGTAGAACCGGAATTGCTGTGCATGGATGAACCGTTTTCAGCCTTAGATGTGTTGACCGCAGAAAACTTGCGGTTTGAGTTATTAGATTTGTGGCTAGAAAAAAAGATTCCGACTCAAGCTGTATTAATCGTAACTCACGGGATTGAGGAAGCGGTCATTTTAGCCGATCGCATTGTAGTCCTCGGCCGCAATCCCGGGCGAATTCGCGCCGAACTAACCGTGACTTTGCCGCACTACCGCGATCGCAAAACTCCAGAATTCCAAGCCCTCGTAGACCAAGTGTACAAAATTCTGACGAATCCAGAGTTAAGCTGCGAAACAGTGGCTGCACCAACTCAAAGTACCGCTACTGCTGTATCTCAGACTCAACCCGCCCCCAGCACTAAATACCAATCTCTGCCGCAAGTACGCACAGGTGCGATCGCAGGTTTGTTAGAACTCCTCGAAGATCGCAAGGAAAAAGACCTCTACCGCCTCGGTCAAGAATTAATGTTAGAGGTAGACGACATTTTGCCGATCGTCGAAGCCGCCAAATTAATGGAATTCCTAGTAATTCAAGAAGGCGACCTCCTGTTAACACCAGTTGGAATTCAATTCATTGCCGGCGGAATTGACCAGCGCAAACAAATTGTTCGTACCCAAATTCTCAGCAACATTCGTGCAGTACAGCAAATTTCTCGAATGCTTCAGTCTAAGCGAAATCACCGCATTTCTGAAGAGTTGATTTTGGACATTCTCGAAGCCCACTTTAGCCCCCAAGAAGCAATGCGACAATTAAAAACTGCGATTGACTGGGGTCGTTATGCAGAGTTGTACAGCTACGACGAACCAGGGGGTGAAATATTTCTAGAATCCGAAGAACCTAAAAATGAGTAGTCAGTAGTCAGTAGTCATTGGTTACTGGTTACTGGTTACTGGTTACTGGTTACTGACTACTGGTTACTGGTTACTGGTTACTGGTTATTAGTCATTAGAATCAACAACTAACAACTAATAATTAATAACTAATAACAATAGTAACTGACCAATTCCCAATGCCCAATCCCCAATTCCCAATTCCCAATTCCCAATTCCCAATTCCCAATTCCCAATTCCCAATTCCCAATGCCCAATTACCAATTACCAATTACCAATTACCAATTACCAATAACTAATTATTATGACAAGACCCCTAACACCCGCCAATAAAACATTAGAAAGATCGACTTGGACTTGGCAAGACGGCTTGCTAATTCTAGCAATCTTCTCTCTAATTCTAGTAATAGTCCAAACAGCTTCTCAATTTAGCAGCGACTACAACCCAAACTTTAAAATTGAGACCACCCTCAATGTATTGCCAGGGTATACAGCCCAGACTCTTTTACGCATGACAGCAGCCTATTTTTTATCCTTGCTATTTACCTTAGTTTATGCTTATTCAGCTTACCGCTTTCCTCTCGCAGCAAAAATTTTAATTCCCTTACTAGATATTTTGCAATCAATTCCGGTTTTGTCCTTCTTGCCCGGAGTAGTTTTAGCGCTAGTTACATTATTTCCCGGTCAAAGAATCGGCGTAGAACTCGCATCGATTATCTTAATATTCACTGGAATGACTTGGAATATGACCTTTAGTTTCTATCAGTCCCTATCCGGCATTCCGCAAGAACTCAAGGAAGCTGCTCAAGTTTATCGGCTGAATGCTTGGCAACAATTTTGGACGTTAGAATTGCCCGCTGGTGCGATCGGGCTGGTGTGGAACAGCGTCATGTCAGTGGCTGGTGGCTGGTTCTTTTTGATTGCGATCGAATCTTTTACCTTGGGTGCTAAAAACTTTCATCTGCCCGGACTCGGTTCCTATTTGGGCAAGGCAGCTAATGAAGGCAATTTTGGGGCGATCGGCTGGGGTTTAGCAGTATTAATTGGTGTGATTGTAGCCATAGATTTTTTCATCTGGCAGCCTTTGATTGCTTGGGTGGAAAAGTTTAAATATCAAGCCGTAGAAGCGACCAATGTACCGCAGTCCAAGGTGTTGGATTTTTTAAGGCGATCGGCGACGCTGCGGGTGTTGAAGTCGCGCATATCGCCCGTAGGTGACAGTTTCGATCGCTATGCGGCAAGAGGTTTTGCACCTGCTCATTTACCAACCAGTCCTCGCGCACAAAGCCGCCTCGGCAATTGGATCAATTGGCTGTTTGTCAGCGGGTTTGCTGCGATCGTCCTTTGGGGAACCTGGGAAGCCTTACTGCTGCTGAGGTTCCTGAGTGTATCTGATTGGCAAAAAGTCGTGGGAGGTGCATTTTTTACGGCTTTGCGAGTCATTTGCGCGCTATTTTTATCGCTGTTGTGGACTGTACCTGTCGGAGTGGCGATCGGTCGAAATCCGCGTTTAGCTCAGATTTTGCAGCCTTTAGTGCAAATAGCCGCTTCTGTACCAGCAACGGCTTTATTTCCCGTATTGCTACTAGCTCTAATTCACGCTGGAGGCGGGTTGCAAATTGGTTCTGTAGCGCTGATGATGTTGGGTACAATGTGGTATTTGCTGTTTAATGTGATTGCGGGCGCTCAAGCCATACCTTCGGAGTTATTTGAAGCCGCGCAAGTTTACAAACTTTCCCTAATTCAACGCTGGAAAACTTTAATTTTGCCGGGAATATTCCCTTATTTAATCACAGGAATTATTACGGCGGTTGGCGGAGCTTGGAATGCGAGTATTGTCAGCGAATACGTGCAGTTTAAAGGTGAAATAATTAGAACGAGCGGTTTGGGCGAGACCATTTCTGAAGCAACGGCATCGGGTAATTTTCCTTTACTGTTAGCGGCTACTTCTGTGATGTCGCTGTTGGTTGTATTGACTAACCGTTTGGTGTGGCGCCCACTTTACCGTTTGGCACAAGAAAAATACCAGTTATTGGTTTAAGTCGGTTGACAGTTGATAGTTGACAGTTGGCAGTTGACAGTTGACAGTTGATAGTTGGCAGTTGGCAGTTGATAGTTGACAGTTGGCAGTTGACAGCTTGCCGTGAGCGAAGCCGAAGGGTTGACAGTATACCCATTCTCAAAGGCGATGAGGTAATTGGTAATTGGTAATTGGTAATTGGTAATTGGTAATTAATAATCGGTAATCGATCGCACTCTCCCGAACTCACACTCTGTTGCACTAGCTCGAAAACATCATACCAAGAAATTCGGTTTCGACAATACAGCTTGGTTTTGGTGCTGCCGCATCTGCCAAAAAATTCGGTTGCTCGCGCTGCCCGTGTAAATCATAATAACTGCAACCAGTGGTGTCAATAGGCTATAAACTGGATTCAGGAAGGCGTGCAGCACAGGTTGATACCAGTTACCACAAAAATGCAACTGTAGGTCAAGTTCAAATCTGCTGACTCAGTAAGTCATTCGCAATTCTTTAATCCCAAATCCCAAATCTAAAATCTAAAATCTAAAATCTAAAATTGCATGAGGAGGGTCATCAGTGACAGAAAACAATTATCAATCGTCTTCTCTACCCACCTACGCGCGAAAAGAACTGCGGGAATTAGTTCGATCGCAGTTAAAGGCTTTGTTGGAACAAGGAGACTTTCAAGGAGCAAAAGCGATTTTGCAGCCGGTGCAGGAAGCAGACATCGCTGAAGCTATCGAAGGCCTGCCGGAAACCATGCAAGTAATAGCTTTCCGGTTGCTTTCTAAAGACGAAGCGATCGCAGTTTACGAATATCTCGACTCCAGCGTTCAGCAGTCTCTGTGCGAAAAATTCAAACGCCAAGAAGTCATCGATATTGTAGACAAAATGTCCCCGGACGATCGAGCTAAACTATTTGACGAACTGCCGGCCATCTTAGTCCGCCGCCTCTTAGGTGAATTGAGCCCAACGGAACGCGAAGCTACGGCCCAACTCTTGGGTTACGAAGCCAGTAGCGCCGGTCGGATTATGACCCCAGAATACATTTCTCTCAAAGAAAGCTTTACCGTTGCTCAAGCTTTAGACAGAATTCGCTCTTTAGCTAAAACTACCGAAACCATTTATTCTCTTTACGTCACTGATGCGGCGCGAAGGTTGAGTGGCATTTTATCCTTGCGGGATTTAGTCACTTCTCCCCTCGACAAAACTGTCGGCGAAATTATGACCCGCGAGGTAGTTTCTGTGCAAACGGGAACGGATCGAGAAGAAGTAGCTAGGTTGATCCAGCGTTACGATTTTTTAGCTGTGCCCGTTGTAGACCGCGAACAGCGTCTGGTGGGGATCATTACAGTTGACGACGCGATCGACATTTTAGAACAAGAAGCTGCCAAAGATATTTATACCTTGGGTGGCGTCCAGTCCGGCGGCGACAATTATTTTCAGACCGATTTAATCACCGTCGCCCGCAAAAGGGTCGTATGGCTGTTTGTTCTGCTGTTGACCAACACTGTCACCGGAGCAATTATTAGAGCTCAAGAAGATATTTTGCACCAAGTAGTCGCCCTAGCAGCCTTTATTCCGCTGCTGACTGGCACTGGAGGCAATGTCGGAGCCCAGTCCTCAACTGTGGTAATTCGCGGTTTGAATACTGATGAAATTACAGCCATGGGCCCCTTTCAAGTAATTGTGCGTGAGGGGATGGCGGGAGCGCTCCTAGGCGCTATATTGGGGACGGTAGCGACGGGGTGGGCTTACACTCTGCAAGGGAATTTAGCCGTGGCAATCGCGGTGGGGGTGAGTTTGCTGGCGATCGCAATTTTAGCTTCTATTGCCGGTTCAGCTCTGCCGTTTCTCTTTCGTTCTTTGGGTTTAGACCCCGCTTTAATGTCTGCTCCTTTTATTACCACCGCAGTTGATGTCCTCGGAGTCTTAATTTATTTCACTTTAGCTCGACTAATTTTGCAATTATAATATATTTAATTAGATTCGCATAAATTAAAAACCCATAGTAATTTTAAATTCCGTGATGTACAGCCTCCCAATTCCCAATGCCCAATGCCCAATTCCCAATTCCCAATTCCCAATTCCCAATTCCCAATTCCCAATTCCCAATTCCCAATTCCCAATTCCCAATTCCCAATTAATCTATGTCATCACCTAATTCATCAACCAAAATTCAAAATCCCAAATCGAGCAATTTGTTAGAAACTGCTGAATTAATCTTTCTTGCTGCCTCGGCTGTAGGATTGGCTGCTAGTTTGGTTTTGCAGCAGAGCATTTATGTCGAAGTTCCTGTAGTAATTTCGCTCTTTTTTAATTTTGTGAACCGCCAGAAGTTTCGCGGGCAAGTTAAAACAAGTACCGCGGCAGTGTTCGATCGCGTAAACCAACAAGCCACTACGAGCGATCGGGCGATCGAGCAATTACAACTTGCTGTAAGTTCTTTAGATACAGCTCTTGCCCAAACATCTCGCGAAAATCTCAATGTTGGCCAGGCAGAAAATTCCCACTCTATAATTTCAGCAATTGAGAACCTGCGCCAGCGGATCATAATTTTAGAAAAAACTATTAAAATGATTCAAAGCGAGATCGAAATCACCAGCCGCCAATTCAAACAACGGCCTGAGTTGCAACAAGTCGAAACTTTGACAACAATCATTCTGGACTTGCAGGAGTTTATCAACGAACTGCCGCAATGGGGAAATTTGCAGCAGCGACAGCTAACAGAACTTCAGCAACAAGTAGATAATGCTTTGGCTCAGCTTGCTCAAGAAATTGCTGTGATTCCCAGCCGCGTGGAGGAGGCTGTAGCTAGTCGCGGCGGGGAAATTAACCAACCGTTAGGTTCTGGTGTGAATGCTGAGTCCAAAAATGCCGATCGATCTAAAACCCAGAATGAGAAAATTCGCCAGAAATATCCCAGGGCTTACGTAAAGTGGAGTCGCGAGGAAGATGAGAATTTACAGAAAGAATATGCAAACTGCCAAGAAGTTAGTGAATTAGCTCAGAAATTTCAGCGACAACCTGTTGCCATTCGTTCGCGCTTGCAAAAATTAGGATTGATTGAATAATTTCGAGGGAATTGGGAATTGGGAATTGGGAATTGGGAATTGGGAATTGGGAATTGGGAATTGGGAATTGGGCATTGGGAATTGGGCATTGGGAATTGGGCATTGGGAATTGGGAATTGGGAATTGGGAATTGGGAATTGGGCATTGGGAATTGGGCATTGGGAATTGGGAATTGGGAATTGGGAATTGGGAATTGGGCATTGGGAATTGGGAATTGGGCATTGGGAATTGGGAATTGGGAATTGGGAATTGGGAATTGGGAATTGGGAATGTGAGCATCTCAGTTTTGCATTTATGTATAGTGCGAGCGTCCCCGCTCGCGTATTGTACAATACGCGAGCGGGGACGCTCGCACTAATAACAAATAACAATAACAAATAACAAATAACCAACAGCAAATAACAAATAACAAATAACAAATAACCAATAACCAATAACCAACAGCAAATAACCAATAACCAATAACCAACAACCAACAACCAACAACCAACAACCAACAACCAACAGCAAATAACAAATAACCAACAGCAAATAACAAATAACCAATAACTAATAACCAATAACTAATAACTAATAACTAATAACCAATAACTAATAACAAAGCGATCGCCCTTTTTTTCAAAAGAGCGATCGCTTTGTTTATTTATTCAGTACCTGCTGCCAACAGCGGGCCACTAACATCACATCTCAAGGCTTTTTAGCCTTGCTCTACCTCATTCTAGAAATCTTGCGGTAACAAAGAACTTAAACGCTCCAATAAAGGATCGGACTCCCGACGAGGAGGAACCTCAGCATCAGAAACTGTATCATTCGCTACAGACTCAGACTCGATCGGATCAGGCTCTACTACTTTTGAAACTTGGGCAAAAGAAACTTGAGCAAACTTACTGTCAACACTCCCCTGCAACTGATCCAACTGCGCGCCCAATTGACTCAGGTGATGTTCCAGTCCTTGCAAACGGCTTAATTCCTCAGCAGAAACATTGCGCTCAAACTCAGCAAATCTGACCGCAAGTTCAGCAATACCCTGTTCCAACCGCTCAGAGCTATCTGTAGAGCTAGCAGACTCAGATACAGACAAAAACTGCCACAAAGCTTGCTTGCAGAGATTGCTGAAAGTCTGATACTTCGTAAAAGCCAACTCTTTTTCAATAGCCGCCAGCAAAGTTTGATCGGCAGCATCTTCCGTAAACGCCACCGAGAAATTCGCCTTATTTTTTGCCCACAGTGCCATAGGGTTCAAGCCTTAATGCGTTACTTTATCGTGGCTAGCTGAGCCTCAGCATAAATAAACTGTCCCAAAGCATTAGCTTTCCGAGAAGGCTGAGCCAAGTGAGCCTTAAGATTGGCGTCTTTCAGCAAAGGTTGGAGTACCTCCCAGAAAAATTCGCCGCCACCGCCAGTCAGAACTACGTCCGTCACCCGTTCCGGCAACCACTGTACCAAACGTTCGGACAGTTCGTTAGCGAAAGCCTCCCGCAAATCCTTAATAATCGGATCTAAATTAGTCGGCTTAGTCGCTCCTCTAGGACGGTAGAAACGCTGCCCTTCGGGTTTGTTCACCCCTTCCAATAAAGACAGGGATTGAGGGTCTGCCCCCGGAATTTTTGAGGCAACTTGTTCGTAGAATTTGTTCATGGCGAAGGAATCGCTCTTAGAAGCCGCTCGGGCGAACCGGAAACGATCGACCATTAACAAATCGGTAGTTTGGTGTCCGATATCGACCACAGCCACCGACAGTTCCGGCAACTCCGGCGTAAACTCCTTGTTGTCTTGAGCTTCGCACCAAATCAGGCTGCCGAATCCTTCCGGCATCACCCAAACGTGGCGAATATCAATTTCCAAACGCTCGCCGCGGTATACCACAACGTGGGGAGAGCGCAGTTGGCTGATAATCTCTTCCTTTTCTTTCTCAAACTGATCCTGCGAATAAAAAGGCAAACCCAGCACTACTGCCATTTCGCCCTTCATCTGGAAATATCCAGCACAGGAAAAAACCTTAACCAAAGCATCTACTACTTTCGACTGGTCAGCCCCACCGAGATTAGCGCCAAAGTCAGCGGCCAGTTGGCCGATGGCGTACCCCTTGCCCTGGTGCTCCAGCCACATATCCAACAGAGGGTCTGTTGCTTTTGACTCAAAGCTGCCGCCCCGCACCTTTTCCACGGGCATAGTAGCCACGTTGGCAGGGATGAAAACAACACCATTTGGGTTGCGACTCACGCAAGCTTTAGTTGCTGTACGACCCAAATCAGCACTAATAATCGATTTGTGAGAAGCGATCTTAGTCTGCTGCGTCAGCATAGCCGAATTAGGAACAAGCTGTCTAGTTGTCATTGAAATGTGTTACCTCACTGAGCCTCACCATTATCATGCCTTATCCCTGGACACTGCCGCGCTTAAAGACAGTGGGTTTTGAGGCGATTCTTCTAACTCTACCTAGATCGGTATTGAAATCAGCACCAAACATTATATTCGGGACGATCGCCCTTACCGTAACTAAGCTAACTTTTTCTCGATCGCGACGATCGCCGGCATCTTGCCCGATCGTGCATTGTTAAGTTAAATTTAGTAAAGATTCTGAGTGTAAACTTTTGTCACACTAATCCGAGACCGCCAGCTTACCCGATCTATCCCCAATTCAAGGCACCCGCATTTATGAAAATTTCTTGGCAAACTATACTACTTTGGACTTTACCCGCCCTAGTCATCGGCTTTTTCCTGTGGCAGGGAGCCTTCGCCGCGTCCCCGGCAGAAATGAGCAAGAACACCGCCAGCACCCGCCTGAGCTACGGTAGATTCTTAGATTACTTAAACGCCGATCGAGTGACCAGTGTTGATTTATACGACGGAGGCCGCACTGCGATCATCCTAGCCGTCGATCCCGAACTGGACAATCACGAGCAGCGGTGGCGGGTAGACTTGCCGTCAAATGCTCCTGAACTCGTTTCTAGACTCAGAGATTCCAAAATTAGCTTCGACACTCACCCCCTCCGCAACGACGGCGCCATCTGGGGAGTGTTAGGCAATCTAGTATTTCCTCTCTTATTAGTAGGAGGGCTGTTCTTCCTGTTCCGCCGCGGCGGCAACGTGCCGGGGGGCCCAGGCCAAGCCATGAATTTTGGCAAATCCAAAGCACGCTTTCAAATGGAAGCTAAAACAGGCGTACTGTTCGACGACGTAGCAGGCGTAGAAGAAGCCAAAGAAGAACTTGCCGAAGTCGTGACTTTCCTCAAAAAACCCGAACGCTTCACCGCAGTCGGCGCCAAGATTCCGAAAGGCGTGCTGCTAGTAGGCCCTCCCGGAACCGGCAAAACCATGCTGGCAAAAGCGATCGCAGGTGAAGCCGCCGTCCCTTTCTTCAGCATCTCCGGTTCAGAATTTGTCGAAATGTTTGTCGGTGTTGGCGCATCCCGCGTCCGCGACTTGTTCAAGAAAGCTAAAGAAAATGCTCCTTGTATAATTTTTATCGATGAAATCGATGCAGTGGGCCGCCAGCGCGGCGCCGGTATCGGTGGCGGTAACGATGAACGGGAACAAACCCTGAACCAGTTGCTGACCGAAATGGACGGTTTTGAGGGCAATACAGGCATCATCATCATTGCTGCTACGAACCGCCCTGACGTGCTCGACTCGGCGTTGCTACGTCCGGGACGTTTTGACCGCCAAGTTAGCGTTGATACACCGGATATCAAGGGCAGGTTGGAAATTCTTGAAGTTCACGCGCGCAACAAGAAGCTGTCTGAGGAGATTTCTTTGGATGCGATCGCCCGCCGCACTCCCGGTTTTACCGGTGCTGATTTGGCTAACTTGCTCAACGAAGCTGCCATTTTGACAGCAAGACGGCGCAAAGATGCGATTACGATGCTGGAAATTGACGATGCAGTCGATCGCGTCGTCGCAGGTATGGAAGGTACACCGCTGGTAGACAGCAAGAGCAAACGCTTGATTGCTTACCACGAAATCGGCCACGCGATCGTCGGCACAGTCATTCAAGCCCACGATCCCGTCCAAAAAGTTACCTTAGTTCCTCGCGGACAAGCCCGCGGCTTAACTTGGTTTATGCCCAGCGAAGACCAAGGTTTGATTTCGAGATCCCAAATCCTAGCCCGGATTAGCGGTGCATTGGGCGGCCGCGCAGCCGAAGAAGTAGTTTTCGGCGACGCTGAAGTTACCACCGGTGCCGGCAACGACTTGCAGCAAGTCAGCGGTATGGCCCGCCAAATGGTTACTCGCTACGGGATGTCTACCTTGGGCCCGATCGCCCTGGAAGCTCAACAAAGCGAAATTTTCCTCGGCCGTGACTACACCGCGCGATCGGAATATTCCGAAGAAATTGCTTCTCGAATTGATGGACAAGTTCGATCGATTGTCGATCGTTGCTACGACGAAGCGCGCCAAATTATTCGCGACAATCGTACCGTAGTCGATCGTTTAGTCGATTTGTTAATCGAAAAAGAAACCATCGACGGCGAAGAGTTGCGCCTAATCGTCTCTGAATACACTTTTGTTCCTGAAAAAGAACAATACGTTCCTCAGCTTTAAAAAGCTAATCTTCACGGAAAATATTCAGGGCGAATAGAATTCGCTGAGTTTACGATCGCACAAACAAAGTCCGCCTCCGCGGACTGAAGAAATTCAACCCGCGCAGGCGGGTTTTGTTTGTGTAGGAGCGGTTTCAACCGCCGAGTTTGTTTGTAAAATAGCAACAGTAGATTAACGTAAATTAACCCAGATGAACAATAAATTTGTCACCCATAAAATCAATAACTTGTTAAGCTTGTTTCTAGCTACTTTAATTTTTATTCCCCTCAATACTTTGAGCGCCCGCGCCGAAAAATTAAGATGTTTTGTAGATATTTGCATTGACCCCAGCAGCGTAAAATTAAGTAAATCCAATTTTCCCGGTGCACCCTCTTATCCTGTCAGAACTCTTTTAGGAACTCAGCAGTTTAGTAACGAGAAAATGCGGGTGCAGATGGAAGTTAACTGCAAGCAGCGAGAGTTTAGAACTGTCAGAGTTAGCCAAGATGGCGAAAATTGGTCAAATTTCGATCCGAGGTGGACTTTAGTCGATCGCAACTCATCTTTGTCTCGGATGGTTGACTATACTTGTCAGTTGACAGTTGACAGTTGACAGTTGACAGTTGACCGGGGATAGCGACCTCTACCTGGAAGGAAGAAGATTAGAGTAATGAATAGTAATTATTGTAGGGTGCGTCAGGGGGCTGAATATGTTTTGTACCTACTCAAAAATTCTCCCCCCTGACGCACCCTACGGCTAGTTAACCGCGCACCCTATACTTGTGTAGGCTGCAATCTAAAATCTAAAATCTAAAATCTAAAATCGGATGACCAACCCCATCGAATACCGGCAAAGACGCGAACAGTTAATGGCAAAAATTGGCAGCGGGACAGCAATATTTCGCAGCGCGCCCGCAGCCGTCATGCACAACGATGTTGAATACGCCTACCGACAAGATAGCGATTTTTTCTATTTAACTGGTTTCAACGAAGCTGCGGCGGTAGCAGTGCTCGCACCACACCACGAAGAACACAAATTTGTTTTGTTTGTGCAGCCAAAAGACTTGGAAAAAGAAACTTGGCACGGTTATCGCGCTGGAATTGAAGGCGCCAAAGCCTTGTACGGCGCCGATGAAGCGTTTCCGATCGCCGAACTTGCCGAAAAACTACCGAAATATTTAGAAAAAGCCGATCGCATATATTATCACTTCGGGCGCGATCGCAATTTCGACCAAACAGTCCTCAACCACTGGCAAAGCTTGATGCGAACTTACCCCAAACGCGGTACAGGCCCCACTGCGATCGAAGATTCCAACATCATATTACACCCGATGCGGCTGGTAAAAAGCCAAACAGAATTAGCATTAATGCGAAAAGCAGCTAATATCTCAGTTACCGCCCACAACCGCGCCCGAGAATTTGCCAAACCAGGCAGATACGAATACGAAATTCAAGCAGAAATAGAACATATTTTCGGCATGAACGGCGGCACCCCCGCCTACCCTTCAATTGTTGCATCCGGTTACAATTCCTGCGTCCTCCACTACATCGAAAACAACCGCCAAATGCAGGAAAATGATTTGCTGCTAATAGATGCCGGTTGTGCTTGCGGCTACTACAATGCCGACATTACTCGCACCTTTCCCGTCAGCGGCAAATTCACCGCCGAACAACAGATAATTTACGACTTAGTTTTGCAAGCACAAACCCAGGCAATTAGTCAAGTATATCCGGGAAATCCTTACAGCAAAATTCACGAAACCGCAGTGCGCGTTTTGGTGGAAGGTTTAATGGATTTAAAACTTTTGGTGGGCGACATTGAAGAGATAATTAAAGAGGAGAAATACAAGCCATTTTATATGCACCGCACTGGTCACTGGCTGGGATTGGACGTGCACGATGTCGGTGTTTATCAGTACGGCGAAAATCCGCAACTTTTGCAAGCAGGACAAGTTCTGACGGTGGAACCGGGGATTTATATTTCTCCTTATATTAAACCCGTTGAAGGACAGCCGGAGGTTCCTGAAAAATGGCGCGGTATAGGTGTGAGAATTGAAGATGATGTTTTGGTGACAATTGACAGTCATGAAGTTTTGACCGCCGGAGTTCCGAAATGAAAGCCGCTATGTTTCAACAGTTGACAGTTGACAGTTGACAGTTGACAGTTGACAGTTGACCGCTTGAGGGCGACCTCTTCCGGTCAGTCCGAGGATGGGAGTAATGAATCGTCTTCTTTTAATTTCTACGCCAAACCCAGAGGCTTTCAACCAATTCTTTCTGGTAACAAAGCAGAAGGTAATAAATCTTTTGTCTGGCTGCGGTCAATTTCACATTTCAATTTCACAAAGCGAAGAAGGCAGAAAATGGGAATAATCTCAATCAGCAGGCATTTTCTGGGCAAAACTTAATATATTTGTAAATTTTGTGTGAAATGGTGCTAGTTGGCAGTCAAGACTGGATCCTTCTAATGTTAGGCTAGACACAACTATAGTCCGCAACTGCAAATTAAGAACTTACTATGTGTAGTGAGCCCACAGAGATCGATCGCGCCCTCACCACCTGCGAAGCGCTAGTCGCAGAGCAAAAAGAAAAAATTCGGCAACTCGAAGAGAATTTGCAGGAAGAAATAGAATTGCGGCGCAAATTAGAAGCACAACTGAAAAGAGATATCATTGAGCTAACTCAAACAGAAGCTTCTTTCCGACAAAATCAAGAATTTATGCAAAGGGTGGCTGATACTACCCCCGGTGTTTTATACATTTACGACCTCATAGAAAACCGCAATCTCTATGGAAATCGCTACATCGCCGAGTTTTATGGTTGCACGGCGGCACAAGTTCAGGAAATGGGAAACGATGCCCTTTCTTTGCTAGTTTATGCTGAAGATATAGAGAAACTTAGCGTTCATGTCGAAACAGAAATAGCCGTAGCTAAAGATGGAGAAATCCTGGAAACAGAGTACCGAATTCAGCACCCTAGCGGCGAATTGCGGTGGTTTCACGATCGGCACGCAATTTTTTCTCGCACTCCTGACGGCAGGCCAAAACAAATAGTCGGAGTTGCCCAAGATATCACCGAGCGAATTGAGGCAGATGCCGCTCTCCGAGAAAATCAAAAGTTTATTCACAGTATAACCGAAGCACTTCCAGGCCTTGCGTACATTTACGATATTACTGAAAATCGAAATATTTATACCAACAACCAAGTTAACCAAATTCTCGGCTATTCCTCCGAACAAGTTCAACAGTTAGGAGACGCACTTTTTCCCACAATTATGCACCCCGATGATTTGCTAAAAATCCCGGAAATCCAAGCAAAAATATCAACACTCAAGGAGGGCGAAATATTTGAGTGCGAGTACAGGCTGAGAAATGCTCGGGGTGAATGGCGCTGGTTTATGGGCAGAGATATTGTTTTCTTGAGAAACTCTGACGGTTCGCCGAAACAAACTCTCGGTATTGTTATAGATATTACTGAACACAAGCGAGTTGCCCTAGAGCGAATTGAGTTAATCGCATCTCTTGAAAAAAGCCAGGAAATGTACCGAACTCTGATCAAGCATTATCCGAATGGATCGGTATTTTTGTTCGATTCTGATTTGCGCTATATTTTGGTTGACGGTCAAGGTTTGGCGGTAGTTGGTTTGTCCAAAGAACTGGTGGAAGGCAAAACCTTGTCGGAAATATCGCCGCCAGAAGATTTGGAATTTTTTGAGACCAAATATCGCGCAGCTTTAGCAGGAGAAGAGAATAATTTTGAATATAAATATCGCGATCGATTTTATTCAACAACAGTTTCTCCAGTCAAAAACGACCAGGCAGAAATTTTTGCAGGCATGGTAGTTACTCAAGATATTACAGAAAAAAAACAGTCAGAATTCGTGCTGCAACGCCTTAAAAATGAGCTAGAAATAAAATATCACAAGCGTACTGAAGATTTAAGAATAGCTAACCAACACTTGCGGGAAGAAATTATCGATCGCTGGCGTACCGAAGAATTTTTGCGGGAAAGTCAGGAACAGCTAGAATTGTTTTTTTCTCAATCTTTAGATGGTTTTTTCTTTATGATGCTGGACGAACCAGTGTACTGGGACGATACCTCTGACAAAGAAAAAGTTTTGGATTACGTATTTTCTAACGGGCGGGTAACGAAGGCAAATGATGCTTTGATCGCTCAATACGGAGCTACTAGGGAAGAGTTTATTGGCGTGACGCTTAACTCTTTCTTGTTCCACAACTTGGCTGGTGACAGAGAAATTATTAGGCAATTTTTTGATGCTGGCAGAATTCACATCGAAAATGACAATCGCAAGTTTGATGGTGAGCTAATTTGGGTGGAAGGAGATTATATTTGCATTAACGATTCCCAGGGCAGAATTGCCGGGTATTTTGGGGTGCAGCGCGATATTAGCGATCGCAAAAAAGCAGAAGCTGCCCTTAGAGATAGCGAAGAACGTTTTCGCGCAACCGTCGAACAAGCAGCAGTCGGCATTACTCATTGCGATAAAAATGGTCGCTATTTGCGAGTCAACCAAAAGTTCTGTAATATTTTGGGATATACTGCGGAAGAGTTGCTGTGCGGAACTTGGATGGATGTCAGTTACTGTGAAGATCTAGAGCCGGACAGGGAAAAAAATAACAGATTGTTTGACCGGGAAATTGACTGTTTCAACATGGAAAAACGCTTGGTTTGCCAAGATGGTTCTTTAATTTGGGTAAATATCACTGTTTCCCTCGTCCAAGAACCGTTGAGCGGAGCAATTTACAATGTAGCAGTCATAGAAGATATTAGCGATCGCAAAAAAGCTGAAGCAGCACTGAAGGAAAGCGAAGAAAGGTTTCGACAGCTAGCAGAAAATATTGAAAGCGTGTTTTGGATGGTAGGCGTTCACCCCCAAGAATTTATTTATGTCAGTCCGGGTTACGAAAAAATTTGGGGGAGAAGCAGTGCTGATTTGTATGCTTGCGGGCGCTTTTTTGCAGAGTCACTCCATCCAGAAGATCGCGCTCGGGTGATTGCTACATTCACTAAACAAGTTCTAGCTGAAGACGAGATTGAGTATCGCATTGTCAGGCCAGACGGCGAAATTCGCTGGATTCGCGATCGGGCTTTTCCGATTAGAAATCAAGGTGGTGAAATTTACCGCGTTGTTGGGATTGCAGAAGATATCAGCCAAGCAAAACAGGCAGAAAAAGCGATCCGTGAAAGTGAAGAACGCTTCCGCCAGCTTGCAGAAAATATCCAAGATTCCTTCTGGCTAGTTTCTGCTGATTTTACCGATTTATTATATCTGAGCCCAGCTTACGAACAAATCTGGGGGCGCAGTCGCGAAGAATTGTATGCCGAACCGATAAAATGGATGGAGTGGGTGCATCCAGAGGATATACATTTGCTGCAAGAGGGACTTCCGCAAGTGTTGCAGGGCGAGTTCACCAGTATCGAATATCGGATTGTACTGCCTGACGGCACAATTCGCTGGGTGTGCGATCGAGCTTTTCCCATTTATGACGAAGCGGGCAAAATTTATCGGCTGGCGGGTATTTGCGAAGATATTAGCGATCGCAAATTGACCGAGGCCCGCATCCAAGCGGCACTCCGCGAAAAAGAAGTATTGCTCAAAGAAATTCACCACCGAGTCAAAAATAATATGCAGGTAGTTTCCAGCCTGCTGCAACTTCAAGCTCAATACATTGAAGACGAACCGACGCTTGCTTTATTTGAAGAAAGCCAAACCCGCATCCATTCAATGGCTCTGATTCACGAGCAACTTTATCAATCGGAAAATATCGATCGAATCCACCTCCCCCCTTACGTTGAAAACTTGATTGCTAATTTGTATCAATCTTTTGGTTGTGGTAACACTTCTATCAAATTCAATCTCAATGTTGATTCCATATATTTAAATATAGAAACGGCAATTCCTTGCGGTTTAATCATTAATGAACTGGTTTCAAACTCCTTAAAGTATGCTTTTGGTCAAAGTTTATCGGGAGAAATTAGTATTAATTTTAATGAAAGTAATTTCCCAGAATTTCATTTAAGTATTCAAGACGACGGCAGCGGATTTCCGGCGGACTTTGATGTGGAAAGTAGCGAAACATTAGGATTGCGATTAGTGCGGATGTTAACTCAGCAATTAGAAGGAAATCTGGTTATTGACACTGAGTGCGGAACTTGTTACCATATTACTTTCCTTGAGTTAAATTATCGGCGTCGCATTTAAGAAAAAAATATGAATCCTATAAAAATATTGGTAGTAGAAGATGAAATAATTGTAGCTCAGGACATAGCAGGCAGATTAAAAAAGCTGGGTTATGCAGTAACAGCTATTGTTGCTTCAGGAGAAGAAGCTCTAGAAAAAGTAGACGAAAGTCCGCCAGATTTAGTGCTGATGGATATCGTGCTTAAAGGTGAGATGGACGGCGTGACAGCCGCAGAAAAAATTAGAAATAAGATAGATATACCTACAGTATTTTTAACAGCTTATGCCGACGATAAAACGATGCAAAGAGCAAAAATTACAGACCCATTCGGCTACATTATCAAACCATTTCAACAAAATGATTTGCGGGTGGCGATCGAGATTGCGCTCCACAGGCACGAAATCGAAACCAAAATGCGAGCAGCTCTCAAAGCTTCGGAAGCAGCCAGAGAGTCGGTGGAAGAAAAAGCGCACCGCCAAAACCAGTATATATCAATGGCTGCCCACGAATTGCGGAACCCGCTGAACACGATTTTAATCTCTGCCGAGCTCCTAGAACTCGATCGCACTCGCAGCAGTGACGAATCTCAAGTCAAAACCCTGCGCCTAGTGCACTCAGCTACCCAAAAGATGAACCAGCTAATCGAGGATATGCTGTTCATGGGCCGAGCAGAAGCAGGGAGACTCAAATGCAATCCATTACCGATAAATTTACTCGAATTTTGTCAAGATTTGCTGGATCAATTGCAGTTAGGACATGAAGCCAAACACAAACTAAGATTCAGCCCGTCTGCCGTTACCAGCGCGATGTTAGATCAACAATTGCTGCACGGCATTATTTCTAACTTAATCGTCAACGCCATAAAATATTCTCCCGACGGCGGGCAAATAACCTTAGAATTGGAATGCCGTCAACCAGGCGAGGGAGACAAAGAAGCTATTTTCTGCTTGTCTACTCAGTCTTTGTTTGCCAATTCCCCATTTAAAAATATTAACTCTCCTTTACTAATTATTCGCATCCGAGACGAAGGTATGGGCATCCCAGAAACCGAAGTAGGGAAAATATTTGAAATGTTTTACCGTTGCAAGAATAGTGGAAAGATTAAAGGTAACGGTTTGGGATTGACGATTGTTAAAAAAGCTGTGGATTTGCAAGGAGGTGCGATCGCCTGCGAAAGCAAAATCGGCGTTGGTACTACCTTTACAGTCGCGCTTCCTTACGTAGCCCTTTCCTCTAAGGCTGAATTGTCAAAGACTTAAATGCCAGGTAACGGAGGACACGGCAATGCCGTTTCCCTACCCCAAAATAATCATGAACCCTTGATGAGAGATGTAACCATCGCAAGCATTTATTGTAGGGACACGGCAGTGCCGTGTCAGACGTGGTTCAACTGTGCTCACCCACCGCTGTGGGTAATATCAATTCCGATGCCACTAATCAAAATGTTGCAAAATCCACTCAACCCCCGCAGCTAAATTTGCAGCAATAAAATCAGGTTTAGTATGGTGCTGATACTCGCCACTCAACACGCTTTCCCCGTAACCAGTCTGCACCAAAATACCAGTACAACCGGCATTGTGAGCCATATCGACATCCGTCGCTTTATCCCCCACCATAAAACTATTCGCCAAATCCAAATCGTGTTCCCAAGCCGCCGCTACCAACATCCCCGTATTCGGTTTTCGCCAAGTCGTATATCGCGTAAATTCTGGATTTGTTCCGCCTTCTGCTGCACTCAAGTAAGGACAATAATAAAGAGCATCTAACCTCGCTCCGGCTTCATTTTCTAGTAACAAACACAGGCGTTTGTGCAAAGCTTCAACGTGGGCCACAGGATAATAACCCCTCGCCGGCCCCGATTGATTGGAAACCAAACAGCAAAATATTTGTCTGTCATTTAAACGGCGTACAGCTTCAGCTATGCCGGGGATTAAATGCAAATCTTCTAGTTTGTGAATGTAGCCAGCTTCGATATTGAGAACGCCATCGCGGTCGAGAAATACTGCTCGTTTCATAGAATTGCGATCGGATTGTAGATACTGTCTGGAACTGTCAAGGAGTAGCGCTCAAATAATTCGGGATCGAAGGCTTTTTGGATTTATAAAACCCCAAAACCGTGCGACTCCAATTATACTCTAGCTACCCTAAAAAATCAAGACAGTATCTACAGATATTAGACAAGATTACAAAAGTCCTTTTAATCAAATTTTGGGACGGGCTAGAAGCCCATCCCACAAGAAAAAAGATTTTTTTGGGAGGTTGCTCAGAGCAGCGTCCTAACTATTTTTGCAAGAAGTCTATTGCAATTAATTTATCCGCCCCGTCACTACTTTTTGTACCAAGCTTGGCGCCACTGTTTCATTTGCTCAATCTCTTGCTTTTGCGAAGTCAGAATCTCTTGAGATAATTTCTTCATTTCCGGCCGTTTCGACTTCTGCAACGCATCTTCAGCCATCACTAAAGCTCCTTCGTGGTGGGGAATCATCGCATTCAGAAATCGGAGGTCAAATTCAGCATCAGCCGCTCCTAAATCCATGCTCATCATCATGGCTTGCATTTGTTCGGGAGTCATTGGCATCATGTGATTCATTTGAGCGTGATAAGCCATTGGCGTACTGTCGGCTTTGGCATACCAAGTTTTTCGCCACTCTTTCATTTGATTGATTTCGCGGTTTTGAGCGGCAATAATGTTATTAGCTAGTTTTTTCATTTCCGGGCGCTTTGACTTGTTGAGCACCTCTTTCGCCATGTTTACAGCACCTTGATGGTGTACTGTCATGCCATCAATAAATCGCAAATCGTAGTCGGCATCAGCCGGGCCTAAATCCATTGACATATTGTGATTCATGCCATGATTCATACCACCCATGCCGCCACTTTGTGCCGCGTCTTGCTTGTTGTTCGCTTGGGTTGTTGCGGTAACATTTGGGGCTTGAGTTGGGCTGGTAGGAGATTTTGAACAAGCTGCTAGAATTCCGCTGGTTGCGGTGGCTGTGGCGGTCAAGATTAGCGCTGCCAAGCCTGTTTTTAATGAAATTGGTTTCATAGATTTTATATCCTTAAAACTCCCAGGTTTATTCAGTTTCTCACATATAAATGAAATTGGCATGAAATTCTTGAGTCGAAGTTGTCAGTTGACAGTTGACAGTTGACAGTTGACAGCGACCTTTACCTAGAAGGAAGAGGATTGGAGTAATGAATAGTCTGATTTTAATTTCTCCCAAAAAAGCTTGGGGCTTTCAACCGATTCTTTCTGGTAAATAAATCTTGCCGTGCCATCAATTAGATAAAGGATGAGTTTCACTAAAACTTAATAATTAATTTGGAATTTCCCCTTGACTCTCCTGCTAACTGGAGACTTTACAATGGAGTTAATTCATCTATGAAGCTTCGGGTGCATTTCACTTTTGAAGAGGGCGAAGCATGACCGCATACAAGTTATTAGTTATAATCTTATTTTCACTGCGGTCATGCTTCGCCCCTACAAACATATTTGCCTTGCACAGGTCGCTGCACCCGAAGCAAAGTAGTTTCTGCTGAGGTTCCACAATTATGACTTTAGAGCTAAAAATTCCCAAAATGGCTTGTTCGGCTTGTGTGAATACAATCACAAAAGCAGTCCAAGCTATTGACTCAGGCGCTGCTGTTGAGGCAGATATCAAGACAAAATTGGTCGCGATTCAAACGGCTAAGCCGGAAAGTGAAGTTAGAAAAGCGATCGCATCTGCTGGCTATCCAGCCAGTTGATTTTAGATTTTAGATTTTAGATTTATATCATGTCCGCAGAGAACGACCATGATAAGATTTGTTTGTAGTGAGGACTTCAGTCCTCTGAATTATGAGGACTGAAGTCCTCACTACAAACCGTTTTTATTATGGTAATTTACAGGACATAATATTACTCTACAGATGAATCTGGGAGATTGAATAAGAGTCTCATTTTTTTGATTCTCTACTACAGCCCTGCGGCCGCTTGTATCCGTTTTTTGGGGTGCATCTGGTTTTTGAAGAGGGCGAAGCATGACCGCATATAAATTATCAGTTATCATCCCATATTTTCTGCGGTCATGCTTCGCCCCTACGGATGTATTCGCCAAACCCAGATGCACCCGTTTTTTGGGATTATTTGAACCCAGAAGCTCATTTTCTAATTTAGGAGGGCATTTATGGACAATCTCACACTTAAATTGCGGGGCATGAGTTGTGCTGCTTGTGCTTCCTCTATCGAACAAGCAATTAAATCTGTCCCCGGCGTAATTGAGTGCAGCGTCAATTTTGGCATGGAACAAGCAACCATCCAATATGACTCGAAGCAAACCAACTTAACAATCATTCAAGAAGCTGTTGATGCAGCGGGATACGAAGCTTTGCCCCTGCAAGAAATGGCAGAGGATGATGCAGAAAAAGCCGATCGCAAATCCGCATCTCAAAACTTGCAGCGAAAACTCTGGATCGCAGGCAGCATCAGCATTATACTGGTTTTGGGCGGCATTCCAACCATGACAGGCTGGCACCTGCCATTCATTCCCGCATGGCTGCACAATTTTTGGTTGCAATTAGTGCTGACATCACCAGTACAGTTTTGGTGCGGTAAATCGTTTTATGTGGGGGCTTGGAAATCGTTAAAACGGCGCGTCGCCACAATGGATACCCTGATTGCTTTGGGGACAAGTGCTGCTTACTTTTATTCGGTATTTGTGACATTTTTGCCCGGTTTATTTACCTCGCAAGGTTTGAATCCTAGCGTTTACTACGAAGTTGCCACCAGCGTGATAGCGTTAATTTTGTTGGGAAAAAACCTCGAAAATAGAGCGAAGGGAGAGACTTCGGAAGCAATTCGCAAACTCATGGGTTTGCAAGCAAAAACTGCTCGGATCGTTCGCAACGGAGAAGAGTTAGAAGTACCCATCGCCCAAGTGGCAATTGGTGACATTGTGCAGGTGCGTCCGGGCGAGCAAATCCCCGTTGACGGAGAAGTGATTGAAGGTGCTTCGACGGTAGATGAAGCAATGGTTACGGGGGAAAGTTTGGCTGTCAAAAAGCAACTTGGCGATGAAGTTATTGGAGCGACAATTAACAAAACAGGCAGCTTTCGGTTTCGCGCTACCAGAGTTGGCAAAGATACATTTTTAGCTCAAATTGTCAAGATGGTGCAGGATGCCCAAGCTTCAAAAGCACCGATTCAAAAGTTAGCAGACCAAGTGACGGGCTGGTTTGTTCCTGTAGTAATTGCCATCGCTTTAGCTACTTTTATTATTTGGTTTAACGCGATGGGTAACTTCACTTTGGCGACGGTGACAATGGTGGAAGTGCTGATTATTGCCTGTCCCTGTGCTTTGGGTTTGGCGACTCCGACTGCTGTGATGGTTGGCACGGGTAAAGGTGCAGAAAATGGAATCTTAATTAAAGGAGCCGATAGTTTAGAATTGGCTCACAAAATTCAAATTATTGTGTTAGATAAAACTGGAACGCTTACGGAAGGTAAGCCGACTGTTACTGATTTTGTGACAATTAAAGGAACGGCCCAGAGCAATGAGTTAAAGTTGCTGCAATTGGCGGCGTCTGTAGAGCGAAATTCGGAGCATCCTGTAGGGGAAGCTGTGGTTAAATACGCTCAATCTCAAGAGGTGAAGTTGACAGATATTCAGGATTTTGAGGCTGTGGTGGGGAGCGGCGTGCGAGGGGTTTCGGGGGGAAAGTCGATCGCCCTGGGAAGCCTCAGGTGGATGCAGGAACTAGGCTGCGATACTGAATATCTGGAGCTGCGCGCGCGAGCTTTTGAAGCTGCGAGCAAAACGGTGGTTTGGATGGCTGTAGAGGGCAAAATTGAGGCAATTCTGGCCATTGCGGATGCTCTGAAACCTTCGTCGGCGCGATCGGTGAAAGCGCTGCAAAAACTCGGTTTGGAGGTGGCCATGCTGACTGGGGATAACCGCGCGACTGCGGAGTCGATCGCCCAATCGGTAGGAATTACTCGGATTTTTGCCGAAGTTAGACCCGACCAAAAAGCAGCTCAAATCCAAGCGCTGCAAGGAGAAGGCAAAATTGTAGCGATGGTGGGAGACGGGATTAACGATGCTCCTGCTTTGGCCGCTTCGGATGTGGGAATTGCGATCGGTACCGGCACTGATGTGGCGATCGCAGCCAGCGACATTACCTTAATTTCCGGCGATTTGCAAGGCATAGTTACAGCAATTCAACTTTCCCGCGCCACGATGCGGAACATCCGCGAAAATCTGTTTTTTGCCTTTATTTACAACATCGCGGGTATCCCGATCGCCGCTGGCATTTTGTACCCGATTTTTGGCTGGTTGCTCAATCCGATTATCGCTGGTGCAGCAATGGCTTTTAGTTCGCTTTCGGTAGTGACTAATGCTTTGCGGTTGCGGAATTTTAAAGTGAAAGTTATTGCATAATTTAAGAGGGATTTGAGAAATGTTTAGCCAGCGTCAAGTTTTAGGAAGTCTCGCAGGTTTAGGAATTATGCTCGGACTTGCATCGGGAGTTCGAGCCAATCAAATATCAACTCATCCTGCAAATTCAACTGCTCAATTTCGGCAAATAGAACAACCGATAAGTTTAAAAATTGGCATAACAGCAGGCGGATTGAGCTTAATTGGTTTAGAATTATGGTGGTTTTTGTTCAGTAAAAATCAAGCTTAGAAGGAAGAAGGAAGAAGGAAGAAGGAAGAAGGAAGAAGGAAGAAGAGATACACAGCAAGCTTTTTAGCGAGCCGTATTTTACGTTTTATTAGGTGGATTTACCTAAAACAAAGTAAATTTGGCCGTTGCGGTTTTTTCCACCAAGAACTCGGTAAAATTAAGAAAGCTTAAAAAATTTGGAGTGAGCTAAATGCAACTACTACACACGATGCTCCGAGTCGGAAACCTGGAAGAGTCCCTCAAATTTTACACCGAGGTTCTGGGGATGAGATTGCTGCGACAAAAGGACTATCCAGACGGTAAATTTACTCTGGCTTTTGTGGGCTACGGCGACGAATCCGACACTACAGTTTTGGAATTAACTTACAACTGGGGCGTCGCCGAGTACAATTTGGGTGATGCTTACGGTCATATTGCGATCGGCGTTGACGACATTTACGGTACTTGCGAAGCAATTAAAGCCCGCGGCGGCAAAGTTATTCGCGAACCCGGCCCGATGAAGCACGGTTCAACAGTCATCGCTTTTGTCCAAGATCCAGATGGATATAAAGTTGAATTAATTCAACTGAAAAATCAAGGTAGCAGCAGTCAGAAAGTAAGTGCGGCGACTGCATCTTAGTCTTCGCTAGGACAGGCTAGAAGCCCATCCCACAATTGTGTTTCTTGTGGGATGGGCTTCTAGCCTGTCCCAAAATTTGATTAAAAGAACTTTGGCAATTCAAGTCTGCTTTCAAAGGTAGGCTGGCACCTACCAAGGTATGTAGTTGCGCTTCAGCGCTCTTTATAATATTAGGGAAGAGCGCTGAAGCGCAACTACGTACCTAATTTGAGCGCTGAAGCGCAACTACGTACCCAAGAGCGCTGAAGCGCAACTACGTACCTTTGGAGCGCTGAAGCGCAACTACGTACCTAATTTGTCTGACGACAATAAAACCGCCCTGCTACTGACAGAATGCGAAGGGGTTTTCCACACTTTTAATTCGATCGCACTGACGGTACAAATTGCTGCAAGTAACTCTTTTGCCACAAAATAGAAAAACTGTTCCCTATTTGGCTTAAACTGTCAAATTTAGGAATTAATTTAGATTCTCGGCGCTTGTCTAAGGCAGCGAGCGTCGCAAAGAATATAGCTAATACTAACAAAAATACCACCATCACAATAAAAAACATAGTCCAATAGACTAGAAATTCACTTTGGTAGTAGTTGACGGTCAATATCGAGTTAATCACTGCATCGGATAAATACAAAACTAGCCCTATTGAAAACCACACTCCTAACAATAGCCACGTCCACTTAAACATCTGTGTTGCAGTCTTGTTATTTTTGGACGCCGAAAGTTCTAAATCTCTAATTTTGCTGTTAATTTTTGATGTGACTTCATACAAAGTAGACTGCAAAGAATCTCTGATTAAATTCAAATCATTGTCGAGGTTTATGCACTGCTCGGACGTGCTTTTGTCAACACTCACGTTTTGGAGTTTCCTGCGGTGTTCAGCCAGTTTATTACCAAGGGTCTGATCCCATTCTTGCAGCCGCTCTACTGTCAAATACAAAAGTTCCCTATTTGCATCTAACAAGCTCTGACAATCTAGGATCGACTTAACTAACTTGCTCAAATTGTGAATATGCTCGTCTACAGCATTTTGGTATTCCCTCTGTTTATCTGACAAGAAATTTGCCATTGCGATATCATCGTCGCACAGCGACACAGCCTCAGAATACACGCCGTCAATTTCCTTTTTATCTAGATACAGTGACGCTTTGCACTCCTCAATTTCGGGAATGGTCAGAGATTCTAAAGACTGATGTTCTACATGAAATTTATATAGGAGCGCTGTCATAATTTGCGCCGATTTTCGGTCTAGCCGATCTTGGTAAGGTTCTAACATAATTGCCGCTCGATTTTTGATCGCCGCCTCCGGGTGGTGCAGAAACTCAAAAACTTTGGCAACTATTTGGGAGAATTCCCACTCCTTAAAATTATTTTTCGCCACATCCAAAAAGTTGGTGATGGCTGCATCCTTTTCGGCATGAAATTTGTACCCATCATCCGTAACTGCGATCGCAGGAAATACGCGATCGACCCAAAACAGATATTCCTCGCAATCCATTAACACACCCAGCAGCAGCCAGCTAGGGCCGTAGACCCAAAAATCGAGACAATTCTCATATTCCTTACCGCTGTCCATTCTGCTGTTGTCGTTCAAAGCAAATTTATTGCTGGCTAACAGTTTAATTTGCTCTTCTACAACCCGCTGCTCAATTTCTGCTGCATTAATTGTGACATGGCCAGCAGATTCCTTGCCTTGTGCTTGCCATTCATCCAACAAAATTGACTGAATGCTAACAGCAGCACACCACCGAATTAAAGGAGTCGCTCCCCCTAGCGCTTCCTGTTCCAACACCGCTAGCTTATTTTCGCTAAAATCACTTGATACAGGTTCCTCACTTGATATAATACCCTCTCGCACCTTGCCCAATGCTTGAATTGCCAAAGCCCGAAACAGCAAATTTGGATGCGGTTTTCTAGCGGATTCTGGTATATCTTGCCCTAATATTCCGCTTTTGGGTACGTCCAGAACTTCAGCAAAAGGAGCGATTCCGCATTGTTGCAAGATGCCTTCAACGGTGTTTATTCTTTCCCAAGGTTGAGTATATTTGGTGAGACTGAAGATGAGCGCTGTGTCGCTGCACTCCATTGACTCAGGGATGCTAGTGCGATCGAGTTTCCAGAGATTGCTTGTCATAATTTGTCGCCATGACAATTGCTAGATCTTAACGTCGTTGTCCGATGCTGAATGCAACTCTACATCTACTGCTGCTTTTTGTCAATATTAGTCCCGAACGCAGTTGACACATAGGTAAGCTGGGTATCAAATTTCACGAGTATATTTCTGGTTGGTTGCTTTCATGCGATCGAGTTCAGTGAAGGCTGATACCCCCTATCCCTGAATAAGGGGAATAAAAGAGTTCTTCAAGTCTCCTAACTATCAGGGCGATGCGAGGATCTCCGAAGGCTCGACAGTATTAACTCAACCGTATGGTGAATAAAACCGATATTTTCCGTAGCAACCGGGTTGAGCAAGCCAAATATCTGTCGGCGACTAAGGAATGAGAATTAAATAACTTACAATTTTTATTATTCTTGTGGGATGGGCGTCCCGCCCGTCTTTTCGGGACGGGCTCTCCCGCCCATCCCACAAATATGTGTAAATTATTTAATTCGCGATCCTCAGTATATAATTTTACACGAATCCGATAAGATGTCTAATTTGCAGGCTATTTTTTTTGACTCGAATCAACCTAGGATGCTTCTTTCTTTTTCGGGAGTTTTAAAATTTTGTCCTTCGCCATTTTGTCAACGATTACGTCGCTGATAATTTGAGCTCCGTGGGAGGTAAAGTGCACGCCATCATTAATTTTTACATAACCTCGCTTGCCGGATTTGTCAGCAACTACGGGGACAAAATTCCCTGCTTCAGCAAAAGCATCCCAAGTAGAAATAAATTCTATTTTTGATGAAGACTTGCTGGCATTTTTATAGATGTCGTTCATGATGGGAAAAGCTTTGAGATACGAAGATTTGTTAGATATCGATTGACCTATCCAATACACTTTTTTTACGGAGGAAGAGCCAAGTAATTTGGCATATTTATCTACTCTTGCTTGATAAGCTTTTTGCCATTCGGGGGTCAGAATAGCCCGGTATTTTCCTTGGTTATCGGTGATATCTTGAGTGTCATTGCCTCCGAACAAAATTATCACTACATCTGGCCCGTAATCCTGGATCATTTCACTGGTTCTGGCGTACCAGTCATAATAATCTATCCGATTTAATCCGCTCGATACTTTGTAGTCGATTTTGGTATTTGAGATATTGTATTTTTCTTTAAGAGTGTACTGGAGTTGAGTTCCTAAATCGAACATTACGGAATCTCCAATAAATAAAAATTTGCGATAAGCTACGGTTATTTTTGGTTTGGATGGAGTGGGTTTCTTGGCAGGCTTTGGGAGGATGACTGCCGATTTTGTTGCGGTTTTGACCGGAATTTTGTCGGGGTTTTTGGAAATGCTATCGAAGTTAATATCTTTGATTTTGCTCCAAAAATCTTGTTCGGATTTCCTGAAGCCGTCTATTTCGATCTGGCGCGCTGCTTGTTTGATTTCGGTACTGGCTAAAGGAGTTGAAGAAAAGCTTTTCACAAATAAGGATAAGTTGGAAAATATTAAGGTGAGAATTACAGAGGTAACTATCAACAAAATTTCTCGGTCTTTCATAAGAAGTTATTTGTTATTTGTTATTTGTCATCATAAAGGAAGGAGAAAGAACGTAATAAGATAAAAAAAAGTCTTTTTTGTGATTTATATAGCGGTTCTCAAAAAAGCCAGGTATGCCCTATGCCCTATGCCCTATGTCCTATGCCCTATGCCCTATGCCCTATGCCCATGAGTACCTCATATGAGAACTCGAAAGGCTATACTTGTTTATTAGAAGTTAAAGTAAATAAAAGGTGGGACGGTACTTGGGCCTAGCATTAAGATAGCATACACGAGCAGGGAAACTAAGACAACCCGAAAGAATAGGTTGTTTAATGACAATATTGTTTGCAATACTTGGGAAATGATCTCGCCCCACAGGTTGATTGCGCCAATGACTGCAATTACTAGATACAATTGCCAAAAGTTGAATTGAACAGTTGCAGCAGAAAAACGAAAGATTCCTTGAAAAAACCCGATCGCAGTTTTCCAGTTGGGTGTGCCGAAAAATACCCAGCTACAGGTAACAAAGGTAAAGGTTAACAACCAACTGCAAAATTTGGCAAATCTCGGAAAGGCGTAGTCTAATTTGAGATGGATAGCTTGGGGAATATCTTTACATAGATGGTTGACAATCAGTCCTAAACCGTGGATTGTTCCCCAGAAAATAAAGTTTAATCCTGCGCCGTGCCAAAATCCGCCGATCGCCATTGTTATCAGTAAATTTACGTACTTCCGCAATTTGCCGTATTTATTGCCACCTAAGGGAAAGTAAAGGTAATCTCTCAACCACTCCGAAAGACTGATGTGCCACCTTTTCCAAAATTCTTGCAGGCTGAGCGATCGGTATGGCATATTGAAATTGGCGATCGGTTTGAAACCCAACAAGCAAGAGATGCCGTTAGCTAAATCCGAGTAGCCGCTGAAATCTACGTAAATCAAACAAGAATAGGAAATTGCCGCGAGGATTAAATCTATGCTGCTGTACTGCTGGGGGACTTTGAATGGTAGTTGAGTGAAATTAAACAAAAAGCTCGCTAAAGTATATTTTTTGAAGAGTCCAGACAAAATCAAAACGATAACTTCTTCGATTTTATAGTCATATTTACTTGGTGAATTTAGCTGCGTATAAAATTCGTGAGGGCGGGAGATTGGGCCGGAGGCAATTTGGGGAAAGTAGGTAATGTATGTGGCGTAGTCTATAAATTTAGGACAGGAAATTTTTTGTTGGTAGCAGTCGATTAAATGAGAAATTATTCTAAATGTGTAGAATGATATGCCGACGGGGGCGATTATTTGTAATATTTGAAAATTGGCGGGAATTTTGAGCTGGTTTAGTACCTCAAATAAGGAGGTTACAAAGAAGTTGCAATATTTAAAGATGCCGAGATTGACAATGTTGACAATTATGCCGAAGATGAAGGCAAGTTTTGGCTGTTTGCCGCGATCGACTGCTCGGAGAATGATATAATTGTATACTGTACTTAAAATCAGGAGTCCGAGAAAGTCTAAGCTCCAAAAAGAATAAAATAATAAACTGGAAATTAGCAAGACAATTTTATACAAATCAACTTTGGGCTTTAAGGAGAGGATGGCGCTAAAAATAATTAGGAAAAATACTAAAAATTGGTAAGTAGGAAATAACATAGATGTCAATAAAGTAAAATTTTTA
>NZ_JAEQDE010000187.1:0-4752 GCF_020737865.1 Microcoleus sp. PH2017_35_SFW_U_B | reverse complement strand
TTCTTCAGAGGTGAGTTCAGTAAACAGTGAATTTTCCTTTGTTTCTTGCATGATCGTTTGACTCCATTTAAATTGATAATATTGAACGAAAACTAGAAACTTTATATAATTTCGATAGCCTCGTATGATTACTGACTAATACTTCTCCATGCCTCTGCGATCGCCCGGAATATTACTGAGAAAATTTTAAAATTTATCCGATCGCACTACTTTACTCAGCTATCTAGACTACAAGGGTTTTGTAAGGGCGATTGCGAATCGGATCGTAAAGGAAAAGCTGACTCGGCTGTGGAATGAAAAACAGCGTATTGATGCCATTGCTGCTGCTGTTCTTGGTATCGCTGTTACTGTTAGCACTGCTGAAACCGCTGGTAGTGCTGCCACCGCTGACAGTCCCAGATTCTCGATCGGTTAATTCGGTAAAAAGTGAATTTTGTTGATTGTCCGGCATAAGGAACTCCTATTAAGACATATATAGTTACTTACGTACCGATCCCAGAAAAACCGGGTAACAGTGCCAAAAATCATTGCGGAAATGCTCTGTTTTCCTGACTGTTGCCGCCTGAATCCACCATTCTTGATGTTTGGGGAAATTTCCGGGTGGGGACGGCAAAGCTGTGCGGATTTTGACCTTGACCATGTGAATTTTGATTTAGACTTCTAAATCTATCCTTGGTGTCCGGAAAGCTAGAAAATAAATGTGACAAAAGAAATAGGCGATCGATCTCTCCTTCTTCCAACTCATACCGTTTGAGGTTTGAAAATGACTTATTTAATCAGGCTTTGGAGTTGGCCGCGAGTTGCATTCTTTTTTGGAAATGGCATTAAAACTCACAACGATTCTCTTTCCCCAAACTCAAAACTTAAAATTCAAAACAATTCCCCTCACCCCCAATAGCCGCCATGCCTCGCACACCCGAACCCATGCCCGCAGAAACCTTTGATAACGACCAGTTTTTGCCCCCTGTCAGCCGCTGGACTACTTTGGGGGGAATTTTGATGGTGGCGACGTTTGGCGGGGCGATCGCCCTGGCAAGCGTCACCAAATACAGTGCTACAGTCAAAGCAGACGCGATCGTCCGTCCAGCCGGAGAAGTGCGCGTCGTGCAAGCTGCAACCGAAGGAACCATCGAAAGCATTGCTGTCAGCGAAAATCAGACAGTAAAAGCCGGAGATGCGATCGCAGTTGTCAACGCTTCGCGTTTGGGCACTCAAAAAAAGCAGTTCCAAGACACAGTCAATCAGTCTCAAACAGCAGCACAGCAAATCAACCAGCAACTGCGGGACTTGGAAAATCAAATTTTAGCCAGCGGCCAATTTCAAACCATCCAAAATCAAAATTCCGCCGCCCAAGAAGTAGTCGAGTCCGCTCTTGTAAAAATCGCCACATCGCAGCCGGATGTCGCCGAGAGACTCGGCAGAAGTCGGCGGGTTTTGCTCGTCAAGCGATCGTCCATTCAACAACAATTAATTCAAGCTAAAAAAGAACTCAATCAAATTCAGTCACAACTCGAAAATAGCGTGATCCGCGCGCCCGCTGATGGTACAATTCTCAAATTGGAAGTACAAAGTACCGGTCAAACAATACAAGCCGGAAGTGCGATCGCCCAAATCGTCCCCAGCGACGTACCCCTTTTAGTCAAAGCCAGAGTAACATCCCAAGACATCGCCCGCATCCAAATCGGCCAACCCGTGCAGATGAGGATTTCCGCCTTACCCTTCCCAGATTACGGGACACTAAAAGGAACAGTCAGCGCGATCGCCCCAGATGCGATCGCCACTCAAAACCCCGGTAATAATTTAGGTACTGCTTATTATGAAGTTGCAATTAAACCTGATAAAACTTATCTAACCAAACTTGAATCTACCGGCAATCAAGCAGTTGGAACTTCCCAGGCAAATACCCCACGCCAGTATTCAATTCAGTCGGGAATGGAAGGTAGAGCCGACATTATTACTGGTCAAGAAACAGTTTTGACATTTATTTTGCGGAAGGCAAGGTTGGTGACGGATATGTAATTGGTCATTAGTCGTGGTCGTAGGGTGCGTCAGTCTTAAGGTTAGCCCGAAAAATTTGGGTTTTACCTACTGACGCACCCTACTTTTGTTTGTTGTTTGTTTAACATTTTGCGATCGTGGTATAGTGTGGATCATAGTAGATGCCACTGTCAACTATATTGATCCACTACCCCGAAAATTAATCTAACGTCATAAGCTGGTAACTAAGCAATTGACCCAAATAAGTGCTGGGATATGAGCCGCAAGTACAGATGGAGGTTGAAGCGTATCGAACGTACAAAAGATCGCACTCTCAAGGTCAATTGCGTGTTTTATGGCGAACAAACCTCTTTTGAAGACAGTCGTTTTGGAGATACCGACGATGAATGAAACTTGGATAGTTTTTAAAACAGAATCACTCTCATCCCCAGGCTGGGAAGAACGTCAGCTACTACCGATCGGTGGTTTGACTGATATTTTAGCAACAGAGTGGGATTCTTCGGGGAAATTGCCTCAAATTGGCGAGCGGGTGCGAGAATACGAAAACCTCGAAGATCCGGGTAACGGAGTCACCCACGGTCGAGATAGCAATTGGATTGTGAAAAGCATCCACAAATTCTCATCTAGCGACACAAACCTGGAAATCATGGTCTGTTATTGCGCTTATGAACCCGTTGAGTCTAAATGGGTTGAATTAAAACGAGGAAAGCCTGTGAATGAGATTTTGCAACCAGTTGAAATTGGGTAAAAATCTTAACCTTTATAATTAATTATCTTCAGTCCGCGCAGGCGGACTTTGTTTTTGTAGACGCGGTTTCAACCGCCGGGTTTATGTGTACTTTGTTTTTGTAGACGCGGTTTCAACCGCCGGGTTTATGTGTACAATAAATACACCGGGTTTATGTGTAGAATAAATAACATCCATCGCCAATATGAAAATCAACGATAAACTCAAGACCATTCTAGCTGAATTGCGATCGCACTTCGAGCAAATTTATGGCGATCGGCTCACCCAAATGGTACTCTACGGTTCCCAAGCGCGGGGTGACGCATATCCCGACTCAGATATTGATGTTTTGGTAGTTCTGAAAGGGCAAGTCAATCCCGGCGAAGAAATCAAAAGAATCAGCCATATTCGGGCAGATTTGTCTCTCCAAAATGATGAAGTGATTAGCTGTTTGTTTATGGACGAAAATCGGTTTACGCACTACAACGGGCCTTTATTGAGGAATATTCGTAAAGAGGGAATAGCTTTATGAAACCGGAACAAATCGATCGAACACTCCAAACTTTGAATGCTCATAGTGCTTCTAAACCATCCATTTCTGCCACAAGAAACTCTTGATTGATAGCAGCAATCTCAACTTGAATATCTGGATCGTTTGCCATCTCTGCTATCTCTGCCTCCAGGTATTTAGCATTAGCGAGTTTATTAGCTATGTAAGTTTTCTCCCGCACTCGGCAAGCGATACGTTCCAGCAGCCAAAGTTGTTCTTCTATCGACAGGGAACTAATAGAACGTTCAATCTCTACTAAAGTTTGTGAAATCATTTTAGTTTCCTCTTGTTTTTTGCCCCATCGCAAATCATCGAGATTTTTTTGAATGAGGTTGCGTCCATTCCGAATAGATTTATTATTACGCGCGATCGCTTACTTATCTTGTATCTATATTATACGACATCTTTGCGTGGTAGCTTATGACAGAATACGGTTAAGTTAAAGTTTTTTGTCATTGCGAGGAACGTTAGCGAAGCGATCCGTTCGCCGAAGGCGTTCCCGAAGGGTAGGAAAGCAATCGCAGTGTCTATTTTTCACATCGTTTTATCACTACGATTCCCCTATCTTACCTGTATTGAGGTATGACGCACACTCCAACGACTCCAGACGATTCAGCAAGTCGGGTTTCCCCCTTGTTTTTCCCCGACAAAGAATGTAAAATTCTAAAAACATGGGTTGTAAGCAATGAACGAAGCGCGCCACGAAGCCTATCTCAATCTGATTGATTCTCTCGTCACCTGTCCCAGCGAGGAAGAAATCGAGATTCTGCAAGCTAACCTAGAATTAATAGATGATGGTTTTGCCCAATATTTGCGAGAGTGGGCAACTGAAACTATGGCAACTTTGGATGCAGAAGAAGCATACAATTGTGCTAATTTTTTATACGGTTTAGATTTCACTTTTTATAATTTGCGACAAGGCAGTCGGGCAAGTAATTTAGAGGTAGCGATTGCTTGTCTGGAGAGTGGATTAACTGTTGTTACTCGCGAAGCTTACTCGGAAGACTGGGCCAGGTTTCAAAACAGTCTGGGAGGTGATTACCAAAACAGAATCAGAGGGGAAAAAGCCGAGAATCTGGAATTGGCGATCGTAGCTTATGAGGCATCCTTGGAAGTTTACACCCGCGACGCATTTCCCGAAGACTGGGCAACGTGTCAAAATAATTTGGCGATGGCCTACCTCTACAGAATCAGAAGGGGAAAAGCCGAGAATCTGGAATTGGCGATCGCAGCTTTTGAGGCATCCTTGGAAATTTGGACTCGCGACGCATTTCCCTTTGAATGGGCAACGTGTCAAAATAATTTGGGGCTTGCCTACCACAACAGAATCAGAGGGGAAAAAGCCGAGAATCTCGAAGGCGCGATCGCAGCTTATCTCGCATCCTTGGAGATTTACACCCGCGACGCATTTCCCGAAGACTGGGCAAGGAGTCAAAATAATTTGGCGAATGCCTACCTCTACAGAATCAGAGGGGAA